>DSAR01000352.1 GCA_011046405.1 Chloroflexota bacterium
AAAAACAAGAATTTCATCGGATAGGCATTATCAAATACAACAAAATAGACCTGGCTGTTAAACGCGACGTGCTAGGCACCAACCAGGTCTCTTGCAGATACAACGTTAATGACTTATTATTACTTGTACCCTTAAATTGGCACGGTGTAAAACTGCTCCTCTCCCATCACGCAACGGCCGATTATATCTTTCAGATATATATCGCTTAGATATATTATAATGAAAAACGGTCCTTTTGTCAAGTTTTTCTCATTCATCCAGACATAGCGGAGCATCAGCGTGCCTGAAGGGTTTGTCTTATCTAAACCGGATTGGGGAGCCTATATGACCAGGGCTTCTTCCTCACCCGCCAGGGCTGGCAAGACCTCTCCCCTGTAGATCCATACCTTGACCCCAAGACGACCATACGTGGTATGCGCCTCTTCTTGAGCAAAGTCGATGTCAGCGCGTAACGTCTGTAAGGGGACCCGACCTTCGTGTTGCCAGGCAACTCGCGCCATTTCAGATCCATACAGGCGCCCTTTGCACATCACCTTGATTCCCTGTGCACCGGCGCGCATCGACGATTGAATAGCACGATGCATCGCCCGGCTGTGTGAAATTCGACGTTCCAACTGGGATACGATATTTTCCGCCACCAATTTCGCAACCAACTCTGGCTGCTCCACCTCTTTCACGTCGATGGACACCCGTTTGCCCGTCATATCACTCAATTCTTGACGCATCTGGTTGACCGAAGATCCCCGGCGACCAATCACAATACCCGGTCTCGCCGTCCAAACTGTAATCGAAACCTGATTTGGGAAACGCTCAATCTCGATCAAGGATATGCCAGCATGTCCAACAGCTTCGTGTATGTGCTTCCGAATATTCCGGTCCTCGTGTAATAACTCAGCATACTTTTCGCCCTCAGCATACCACCGTGATTTCCAATCCCGGATCACACCAAGCCTGAATCCATAAGGATGAACTTTACGCCCCAATTTTCACCTCCATTTTCTCCTCCATATCAACCCATGTTGACACCTGGATGGCCTGTCCAACGCCTGACGAGGCCATCCAGGGCCTCGAACAAATCGTCACATCACCACGGATAAGCACTCGGTTAGTTGCGATCGAATCTGGGCTTCAGCATCGCCCATCTCCACGTCTGCCACGGCCGCTATCTCGCCGGCTAAAATGCGCATCCCTTCCTTGTACCTTCGCTTACCCATGGTCGTCAAGTTACCTTCTTCCTGTTGTCGCCAGGCCATATCCCTGACCACCTCTGCCACCTGGTAAATATCACCGGTGTGCAGCTTGCTGTCCACTACTTGGTATCGCTTCTTATGATTGGATGGCAACTTCTCCGGCTCATCCTGCAGCACGTTCCAGACACGATCCAAGCGTGATGGTGCGATGGCTAACCGTAAACCCAAGGAGTCTACAGCGTCGGTTGGAATCATCAACTTGGTATCCGGCTGGCCCATCAACTCGATCTGATAATACATATCCACGCTGCCTCGCCACTTTTTCTCCATCACCCGAACAACAACGCCTGCGCCACGAATGGGGTGAATGACCGCGTCACCAACCTTAAACATATGCTTTTCCTCCCTACCCTTCACTTAACTCCACGTTCAAGGCCTCCGGCCCCTTTGGGGAATAGCCTAGATGGAAGCGAACTGCCTGCCCATCTCGCACACCGCTGCCGTCATCATCAAAGATCTGCTCCTGGTGAAAAAACACCTCGTCTTCCCCCTCGTCAGGCACAATGAAGCCATAATGTTTACGGGGACTGAAGCACTTGATCCGTCCTGGCATCTTGGGCAAAGGGCCTACTTTCATAAAGCACGTTGGACATAACAACGGTCGGACCACCTTTGTCCCTCGCTGCGACAACCAGTTACAGTAGTTCATCGTCAACGTGAAACCCCGTCCACAATGCCGGCACACTATCGTTTGAGATCGATTCGACATATAATATACCCCTCCCAAACAATCATTCGCTCACTCACTTCATCCCAATTAACGTCGGTGAGGCTGACTTATTCAGCCGGTATCGCTCGCGGACTAATACTGATATCGCCCCTGCTCTTTTCGCTGGCGTTTCTTCTCTTTCCTAATCGCCTTTAGACGAGCGCGACGTCGCTCCTCACTTTTGGAAACAAAGAACCGCTTCTTCTTGACGTCACTCAAGATGCGATCTCTGGTCACACGCTTACGAAAACGTCGGAGCAAGCTCTCTTGAGTCTCTCCAGACCGTAGAACAACCTTTGTCACTGTTTTTCACCTCCTCTCATCATCACCCAAATTCCTGTACATATAATCGCTCACATCAAATCTATATTTAGCGCTCGCTGTCAATCCGCGCGCAATTGATGCACAACCGGGCATCGGGCAAGACCGCCAAGCGATCCGTATGAATCGGCTTCCCACACTGGGCACACAGCCCATACCCGCCATCTATCTCTTGGGACAATCTCTTCTCGATTTTTTCTTTCCTGGCCTTCAACTGATGCAATAAAGCGTGATCCATCTCCCAACGCGTCACAGCCGGAGCACCTGTCCCCAGACCATACTCTGGTTTTTCTGCCAGGCTTTTCTCCAACGTACCAATCTGCGCCTTCAATTGATCCAACTCTCGCTGTAAATTTTCAGTCTTAACACGCAATGATATTCACCTACCCAAAACAAAAAGCCTGGCACACGCGGCAAACCTTCTGAGCCCAGTGCATCCAGGCCTACACAATAGTCTAGACCCCAGCTTAGTCCATTTATGACTTCACGAATTGCACCGCGTAAACGCAGGCCAATACCTTCTCAAGAAGTCCTCTGGACCTCGCTCAATGAATGGAAAATCGCCAATAGAATCGACGAATGAGCCTCTCTCCCCCATCAAAACAAAACAGAATCAGGAGCACTTTCGCCTTGCACGACCTCCACAGGCAACGGTTGCCAGGTAAGCTACTCTTATAACTCTGTCACGCCTGACAAATGCACAGACGCCAACCTACCTACCGATCAAATGCGCATCATTCAACACATCAACCTGCTTTACGATCAATTATAATTGTAGTGCTATATAACATTTTGCTATATTATATCACGAAATACTCCTTCAAGCAACCTGCGGATAGAAAGGGAAAACGAAGCGGATCCAAGGGGACTCAGACGCACGAGGTTGTGCTTCAAGCGCTTTGTGCTTGCGATTTACTACGAAAACCCAGAAGGAGAAACTCTGGGGTTGATGCGTATGCTAATCGTATATTCCAACAACACGCAAAAGGGACGCTGGCTAAAATTGACAATGAGCCATGAGCCAATGAAAGGTAAAATCATAGGCGGCATTTCTATCGTGGGGCGCCGATCCAGTTGCACCTCCCCAGCCTTGTACATCTGCCATTCAAAGGTAAAATTCTAGAGACCCACCGAATATAATCACTCGTCTGATCGTTTATATAGAGTAAAGATTACTCAGCCTGTTCCCGCCGGACCACAGTCCGGCAGCTGCTGGCGAACGAGCGATAGCGCATCGTCGCTCGAACGCTCGCGCAAGCATAGTCGCGCGTATCTTTTCAATAACTTGGGGTGAATCTGTTCGTAGTGCGCGCGCTAGATAGCGGCTTTAGTGCGCTTTTAGGGGCGCTGAAGCGCCTACTACGAACAAGCCCCCGGTTTATTGAGAAGATAGGTTCGCGCAGACTGTGGCCCGCGCTGAACGGGCAGGCTGAGCAGTTGCGAGTAAAGACAAGCAGCAACTGCCCAAAGCCAGGAGTTGATAATACCCAAATAGCAAAAGGATCAAAATCATGAATGCACAAATCACGTCCAACCATCTCATCCAGGTAAGCAACGTCCACAAATCCTTCCTGATGGGCAAGGAAGCGGTTCAAGCCTTACGCGGCGTCTCTCTGAATGTCAAAAGCGGCGAGGTCGTCTGCCTGATGGGTCCCAGCGGCTCTGGCAAGACCACGCTGCTCAACATCATCGGCGGCCTGGAAGAGCCCAGTCGTGGCCACGTGATCGTCAACGGCGAAAACGTCATCGCTATGTCAGAGGACAAACTCTCTGAAATGCGGCTTTCCCAGATGGGCTTCGTCTTTCAAAGCTACAACCTGCTCGCCAATTTCACAGCCCGGGAGAACGTTGAGGTGCCGATGGCGCTGGCGGGGATCAAGCGACGGGAACGGAAGCAGCGGGTCGAACGACTGCTGATAGACGTCGGTTTGGCCGACCGGGCGCAGCACTACCCCAGCGAGCTTTCGGGCGGCCAACAACAACGGGTGGCCATCGCCCGCGCCCTGGCTAACGACCCACCCATCCTCATCGGTGACGAGATCACGGGCGATCTCGATTCGGAGACCGGTTTCGAGGTGATGGACATCGTCGTCCGCCTCAACCGCGAGAAAGGGACCACCATCATCTTCGTCACCCACGACCCCCGCATGGCCAAGTTCGCCGACCGTCTGATCCAATTACGCGATGGGAAGATCATCGAGGATAACGGGCAATCATGATCGTTCTCAAATACATCCTGAAAAGCTTCGGGCGCCACAAAGCCCGCACGCTCATCATGGTGCTGGCCCTCTTGGTGGTCACCGTGATGCTCGTTCTGCTCAACAACAGCATCGAATCGTTCCAGAATCAAATCGTCGAGCTGGTGGAGCGAGACACCGGCGAACACGACATCACCATCACCCGTTCCGAATTCAGTCCCAGCCAGTGGATCGACGTCGAACGCACGAGCGTTATCCTGAAGCAGGCCGACCCCAGCATCGAGACCATCTACCCTCGCTTCCACGCCACCGTCGAAATCCAGGGAGGAAATGATATCGGCAACGCCTCTCTCCTGGCCCGCACGCTGGAGGACGATCTAGGCCAGGTAAAAGTTGTAGACGGGGAATACAGGTTAGACGAAGAACACGTCGTCATCCTGAAAATGACGGCCGACACGTTTGGCCTGGCAATTGGCGACCAGGTCGATCTAAGCTACATCCTGCCTCGCGCTCGGCCCAAGGGATATGAAGCGAGCGAGAACGCCAGCGTGGGTCGTGTCACACGACGCTTCACCATCAGCGGCATTGCGTTGGCGACCGGCCTGGGAGGGGCCAACCACAACGGCATCCTGGCCAACACCGAAACCGTACAAGAGTGGTTGAATCTACCGGGGCGGGCAGAACGGCTCGTAGTCGTGCTGGACGAATCGGTCTACAAGTCTCTCAACACGCAGGCCGCCATCTTCCGCGCGCGTCGCATCGCTGAAAAGATATACGACGCCCTGGGCAGCGAGGTCGAAACGTACACCTTCGCCATCAACAAGGCCAAGGGACTGGAATCCAGCGACGTCGTCTTCGCCGTGCTCCGCTCCCTGGGCGCCGTCTACGGTCTGATGGTGATGGGCGTCGTCGGCCTGCTCGTCTACTCCATCTTCAACACCAACGTGGAAGAACGGCAGCGTGATCTGGCCTTCCTACGCATTTTAGGAGCCAAACGCCGCCACCTATTCGGCCTGGTGATCGTCGAAGTGCTCGTCATCGGCCTGATCGGGGTCGGACTGGGCATCCTCATCGGGCAGACGTTGAGTGGCACGGTGGTCTCACCCGTCGCCAGCACCCTCATCTCCCAGGCCGCCTCGGGCCAGGAAATCGGCATCCAATTCAAGATGTCGGTCACAAGCGCCGCGATGA
>DSAR01000365.1 GCA_011046405.1 Chloroflexota bacterium
CCCTTTTTGTTTGATAGCCTGCCAATACGCCGGCCAAACCTCTGAAGGATAGTTGGGATCGATGTCGTGCAGGCACATTGTGTGCATCTCGTCACGTGAATAGCCCAAAGAGCGACACGCAGCGTCATTGGCGTACACGAAACGTGTGTCTGGCCCCATCCAAAAAATCGCATCGGCCGCCCGATCGAGCGAGAACTGCGTGAGACGAAGCGCCTCCTCTGCTCGTTTGCGCTCCTGGATCTCCTGCTGCGCCTGTTCAAACAATCGGGCATTCCTTACAGCGGCTGCAACCTCGTCACTGATGGTGGCGAGCAACAATTGCTCTTCCTCTCCCCAGGCATAAGGCCGATAAGCCTGCACGCAAATAGCACCGATGACCTGGTCTCCCAAAAACATCGGCACGCCCAACCAGGAGGGGGGACTTTTCATCGTCCCAAACAGATGGGGGGTGGGCAAGTTCTCAGCTTCCCGCTCGAAATTTTGAACCAACAAAGGCTTTCGCTCGCTGACGACGTGGGAGATAAATCCATTTCCCAAAGGCTCCCGATAGGAGGGCTCAACGAGCCCCTCATCGATCAACAGGCGAAATTCCAACTCGTCAGTTGTCTCATCGTAAAATGCAATGCAAAAAGCATCCGCCTCGAACACGATGCTGATTTCCTGATACACGACGTTCAACAGTTCGTCCAGTTGTAAAGTCGCAGCACTGACAGCTCGCGCGATATAATTGAGCACCGTCAAGCGAGCACTTCGCACCCGAACGTCCTCGAAAAGGTAGGCATTCTGAATGGCGTTAGCCGTCTGATCAGCCATCACGCGAAAGACGACGATATCCTCCTCGCTGAAGGCCTCGCTTCGATCCGATTGAATGCTAAGCGCTCCGATCACCTCTCCCCGGCTGATCAACGGCAGCGCCAGCGACGAACGGGTCTCCGGCAACACCGGATTCCTGAAACAGAGTGTCTCATCCGAAACGTCCAGGGCCACACACGCTTGCAAGGTGATGATACACTGGCCCACCATCGAACGATCATCTATCTCCAATCTGTGCGCTCGGGACAGCAATTCCTGCCCGGCTTCTCCAGCGCCAGCTCGCAAGACCGCCCATCTGTCCGGCTCGCCTGTCCACTCTCCGCTCTGATCGACCAGGAATAACCCGACGTAATATAGATCGAAGCGCTCTCGCACGAGATCCACCACCTGGCAAATCAAATCGTCGGGATTGAGGATGCTGCTGACAGCTCGCGAGACTTCAGCCGCTGTCTGAAGTTGCCGGCTCCGATGTTGGAGATCAGCCAACAAACGCTCCCGTTCTATCTCTGCTCGTTTACGTTCGCTAATATCCCGGTATATACCATAGACGGCAATCTGTCCATCGTCCACCTTGATCGGGGTGCCCAAAATCGAGACGTCGATCAACGAGCCATCCCTGCGCCGGCGCACCGTTTCGAACGTTACCTTTCTCCCGCCCAGCACCTGTCGGGTGATTTTGAAAGCTTCCTGGTACAAATCGCCAGGCACGATCAATCGGTCAATAACGGATCCTTGTATCTCGTCAAACGTGTAACCAAACAGATCGATAAACTCACTATTGACGCGCAAAACCCGACCATGGTTATCGACCAACACAATCGCCTCGGGAGAGCCCTCGAAAAGCCGCTCTAAGTAGAGGGTCTCGATCCGCAAGGCTTTCTCTACCCGTTTGCGCTCGGCAATCTCCACTTCCAGAGCCTCGGTCCGCTCCTCCACCCGTTTCTCGATTTCCTCGTAGGCCTGTCGAAGCGCCTGCTCCGTCTCCTTGCGAATGGTCACGTCGCGTACAATAATGGTGAAGAAAACAATGCCCTGGGCTTTCCAGGTCGATAGAGAGAGCTCTATCGGGAACTCCGTCCCATCCTTTCTCCTCCCAATTCCACCGAGCGTTTTTCCGAGCAAATCTGAATCGTCGTCGGCTAAAATCTGATCAACTGCCGCCCGGAGCGTCTCGGAAAAGCGCTCGACCAGGATGGTCCCAATGAGCTTACCCTGCGTATCACTGGGAGAATATCCAAAGAGTCTTTTCGCCGCCTCGTTCCAGAAGAAAATCCGTTCGTCTTTATCGAAGATAATGATGCCGTCATTAGCCGTTTCGGCAATCGCCCTGAATCGCTTCTCGCTCTCCCACAGCGCTTCCTGAACTTTCTGGCGTTCGGCGATTTCTTGATGCAATTCGATCGTTCGTTCCTGTACCCGTTCCTCGATGGCGTCGTACGCCTCCTGGAGAGCTAACTCGGTCTGGCGGCGCTCGACGATTTCCTCCTCCAACATCCGGTTGATCTCGGCCAACGCCTGCTCGTTGCGCCGGGCCCGTTGGAACGCGTCCTCGACAATGCGGGTCGAGAAACGCAATAACAAAACCGTGATAGTCAGACTGGCGACAAGGACGACGAAATCGAATAAGCCCGCCTCGGCCACCACGTTAAGATGTCCGCTGGTCTGCAAATAGAACGATAATGACATACTCGCCACACACAACAAAGCGAAAGCGATCGTCGTACGTCCTCCCAAGACGAGACCAGAGATAAAAACGACCAGGAAATAACCGGTGACTGAAACGTCACGTATGCCACTGGATCTGGCCCCCCACAATGTGGTCGCGAACCATATCACCAACGATAACAACGCACTCGCGCTGGTAATGTGCCCGCGCCGGACGAGGAAAATCGATATGAAGCTGACCACGGCAATCAGGCCAATAATTGATAAATGAAGGATCTCGTAGAACGTCAACGGGGCGCCAAAGAGAAGCGTTCCCTGCCAGATGAATACGAGCACGGATACCAACAGGAAAAGCACTAAAATGTAACTCAGCAAGTGGGCCAGCCGCGCCTTTTCTTCATCGGCAAAAGACGGAACAGCCAAAAGCTGCTTCACCTTGTCGAACATAGCTCCTACACTCACTCCCGCCCTCTACTCGAACGAACGAAGCGTTTCCTCACCAACCACGCCTACCTGGCGAATTCAAGGCCCAACCTATCCATCGCCAGCCAATCGACGAACCCCTTGCGCCACACGCTCGGGCAACGTGCGCTGGTGCGGTCCGATCCCCAGCGCCGTTCGCACCTGTCCTTCGACGTAAGCCAAGGCGCCCGGATCCTGGACGTAATCTGCTGAAGCCGCTACCTACCCGGCGACATCCTCGCCATACGCCAACAGCGTTCCTAGCATCTCCTCATCGCGCGCCTCGGCGTAGACGCGCAAGACCGGTTCGGTGCCCGACGGTCGAATCAACAACCAGGAATCATCGGCCAGGACATATTTCACGCCATCCAGGGGATCGACGTTCAGCACTGTCTCGCCTCCCAGCGAAGCGGGCGCTTCGTCCATCAACCGGGCGACCATCTGGGCCTTGGCAATCGGACGCCGCAGCGGGACGTCACGCCGGGCATAGCGAGCCGGCCCGGCGTCAGCCTGAAGATCGTCCACCAGTTCGTGAAGCGGCGCGCCCGCTGCCGAGACGATTTCCAACATCAACAGCCCCATCAGGACACCATCTCCCTCGGGAATGTGACCCTGAATACTCAAACCGCCGGACTCCTCCCCACCGATAAGAACGTCTCCATTCAGCATGTGATCAGCGATGTGATTGAAACCTACCGGGGTCTCCACCAACGGCAAATCGTATTTTTTTGCCAGGCGATCAACCATTCGCGTCGTAGAAAGACTTTTGACGACCTTCCCACGCCATCCCCGCGTTTCAACCAGATACCGAAGCGTCAGGGCAAAGATATGATGGGGATCGACGAAATGTCCATTAGCATCCATCGCGCCCAGCCGATCGCCATCTCCATCGGTGGCCAATCCGATGTCGGCGTGGTAGGATTGAATGGACGCCCCCAGGGCGCTCAGGTAAAGAGCGATGGGTTCGGGATGGATACCGCCAAACCCCGGATTCATCTCCCCCCGGATTTGATGCACCCGGCACCGGGTTCGGGCCAACATATCGGCGATGCACTTGCGCCCCGAGCCATACATCGCATCGGTGACGAGGCGCAACTCACCATCTGATATGACGTCGAGATCAATGAGCCGCCCCAGGTGCTCGTAATAGGCCCAAGCCGGGTCAAATCGTTGAATCAGCCCACGATCCAACGCGGCCTGATAATCCATCACGTTGGGACCATGGGAAATTTCCTGGTTGCGCATCAGGTGTATCTCGACCCGGTCCGCCTGCTCTGGCAAAGCGGCCCCGCCAAAGGCGGCCTTGAGCTTGAGCCCATTGTAACGCGGCGGGTTATGGCTGGCGGTAATCATCACCCCAGCCGCAGCTTGTTTGTGAAGCACGGCATAGGAAATCGCCGGCGTCGGCGCATCGGCGCGGGTCAGATGGGCAACGATACCGTTGCCAGCCATCACGCGGGCCGCTTCGGCCGCATACCGGTCCGAGAGGAAGCGGGTGTCAAAACCGAGCACCACCTCCGGCTGCTCGCTCTCGCTCTCTTCCAGCACATAGTCGGCGATAGCCTGAGCCACCAGCCGTAAATTAGCAAACGTGAATGTATCGGAAATCACCGCTCGCCAGCCATCGGTGCCAAACTTGATCGTCACAGATTACCTCCTGACGCCACTCGCTGATTCGCTCTATCGCTGATTCGCTCTATCGCTGATTCGCTCTATCGCTGATTCGCTCTATCGCTTCCACCCTCACGCATCCATCTGCACAGGCAACGTAAACGTGAAGGTTGTCCCTCGCCCTTCCTCACTGCTAACGGAAATTTCTCCATCATGGGCCTCGATGATCTGTTGGCTAATGGCCAACCCTAACCCCGTCCCCACCGCCTTGGGCGCAGCGCCTGGCACACGGTAGAAGCGCCCGAAAAGTTTGGGCAACGCGTCGGCCGGAATGCCAGGGCCGGTATCAGCGACGCTCACGCTCAAACGATCTCCCTCACGGGTTGCACTGACCGTCACGTTATCGCCCTGCCGACAATACTTGATGGCATTACCGACTAAATTCAACAACACCTGGTGCAGACGCTGGGCATCACCCATCACGCCGGATAAAGACGCAGGTGTCTCTACCGATAACACAATTCCGCGCTCGTCGGCTGGGGCCTTCAAAACGTTGACTGCCATATGAATCACCGTCGCCATATCGACCGGCGAACGGTCCAGCGAGGCCCGTCCTGATTCCAAACGGGATAAATCCAAAAAACTATTCGTGAGCTCGATCAACCGCTCTGCCTCGTGCTCGATAATGCCGGCAAACTTGGCATACTGGGAAAAATCCAAACCGGATCGTTGGATCAACTCGGCATACGAAACGACCGACGTCAATGGCGTGCGCATCTCGTGCACCATCTCGGCGATAAAGTCGGATTGTTGAAACAAGAGCGCATTCTGCACCGCCACGGCCGCTTGATCGGCCAAAACGGTCAAGAGCTCCACGTCTTCTTCTGTGAACTTGCCCCCCCCCACTTTGTTGATCGCCTCCAGGACGCCGATGACACGATCCCGAGAAAATAATGGAACGGCCAGGATCGAGCGGGTAGTAAACGTGGACTGCGCGTCCGCTTTGCTGGAGAAATCAAAACGCGGATCATTCTGCGCATCGTCCACGATCAGCGACTGACCTTTCTGCACCACCCACCCGGCGACGCTCCCCTCTATTGGGA
>DSAR01000263.1 GCA_011046405.1 Chloroflexota bacterium
AAGCTTTTTCATCCAAGCGTTCCGGTGTTTCTCTAAAGATATAATGGAGGAAAGATGTTCAAGAAAAGGTTTGTGTGCGTTTTGCTCTTGCTCGCGATTTTGCTCGCTGCCTGTGGACGAGGGGCGACGCCTGCGGATGACCAGGTTACTGTCGGCTTTGCGGCCGCCTCAGCCGGTTGGCCCTGGTACGCGACTTTCATTGAGACGTTGGAGAATCGGGCTAAACAGGCCGGTTGGGAGTTGACGGTGTTGGGAGCCGACGGCGACGTGGCTGCCCAGGTCAATCAGATCCAGGACTTGATCGCCGCCGACGTCGATTATCTGGTCATCGGCCCGGTCGATGGCACCGCCATTGTGCCGGCTGTGAAGGATGCGCACAGAGCTGGGATCCCCGTCATCATCATCGGTAACACGGTGGACGAGGAAGCCGACGAGGCGATCAGCGCCGTTCGTGTCCCGGACGATTACCAGATGGGTAAGGACAGTGCCGAACTGATGGTCGAGGCCCTGGGCGGCGAGGGTAGGATTTTCGTCGTCGAGGGATTGCCTGGCCAACCAGCCGTCATCGCTCGTCTGGAGGCCTACGACGACGTCTTTGGCGAGACCAATATCGAGATCGTCGATAGCCAACCGGCCAACTGGGATTCGACCAAGGCCGTGGAGGTCACCGAGGCCATGCTCACACGCTATCCCGATATCGACGGTATCCTGTCGATGGATGGCAGCATGTCGCCTGGCATCGTCCAGGTCGTCAATGAACGGGGTCTCGATATCCCCATCGTAGGCCTGGGCGGCACGGCCAGCGAACTGGCCCTGGTGAAGGATGGCTCGGTGTATGGGACCACGTGTATGTCGCCGGGGGCCAACGCCAACGCCGCCGCCGACGCAATCGAAGGGTTGATTGCCGGCAGGAATGTGGAAAAGTTCCAGATCGTGCCTTCGCCGAAGACGACCCAGGAAAATGCCGACCAGTGCCCGGGCGACTGGTAGGTTCTTCTCTCGTTGAACGATAACTTTCCCGGAAGCTCCCTTTCGTTGAGGGCTTCCGGGAATTTGCCTAATGGAGTCTGACGTATGGATACAGGTGAACAGCCAATCCTTCGAATGCAGCATATATCGAAGCGGTTTCCTGGCGTGCAGGCGCTGGACGCCGTCAATTTTGAGGTCAATGCAGGAGAAGTGCACGCGTTGATCGGCGAAAATGGGGCTGGCAAGTCGACGTTGATCAAAGTTTTGAACGGCGTGTACGCCGCCGACGAGGGACGCATCATCCTGCGCGGCGATGAGGTCCGGTTTCGCAATCCTCGCGAGGCGCTCGACGATGGCATCGCCACGATCAACCAGGAGTTGATGTTGATCCCCCAATTGAGCGTGGCCGAAAATATCCTGTTGGGACGTCTGCCCCACAAGCGGCTGTGGCTCGTCGACCGGGAGTCGATGGAGGATTACGCCCACGAAGCACTGTCGAAGCTGGGTTCGAATCTAAACCCGGCTTTGCCTGTAGAGGCAATCAGTGTAGCCGAACAGCAGATTACCGAGATCGCCCGGGCGCTCTCATGGCAAGCCGAGATCATCGTGATGGACGAACCGATGTCCGCCCTGGCGGAACGGGAAATCGACAACCTGCTGGATAATATCGACCGACTCCGCGCGCAGGGGAAGGCGATTATTCTGATCACGCACAAGTTGAACGAGACCTTCCGCGTGGCCGACCGCATCACGGTGTTGCGCGATGGGCAGCACATCGCGACGGTATCGACGGAAGAAACCTCACCTGACGAAGTGGTCAATATGATGGTGGGACGCAGTGTGGACAGCGTCTTCATCAAGGAGGAGTCGACGATTGGGGAACCGGTATTGGGGGTTCGCCATCTGAGTCGAGAGGGAAGATTCGAAGACGTCTCGTTCGAGTTGCGGCGGGGCGAGGTGCTGGGCTTCGCCGGCCTGATCGGCTCGGGGCGCACCGACGTCATCCGGGCGATATTCGGGGCTGATCCGGTGGACTCGGGTGAGATCTGGATCCGGGGCAAGCGAATCACATCGCCGAGCATAGGGAAAATGATCCGATCCGGGCTGGGGCTGGTGCCGGAGGATCGCAAGCAGCAGGGGTTGGTCTTGGGAATGACGGTGAGCGATAACGTGAACCTGGTCGTGCTGAACCGGTTATCCCAATGGGGCATACGCCAATTGGCCAGTGAACGGGAGGTGGCGGGGAAGTTGGTGTCTGATCTGTCGATCAAGACGCCTTCTCTGGGCACCGAGGCCATCACGTTGAGCGGCGGCAATCAGCAAAAGGTCGTGATCGGCAAGTGGCTGGCGACCGAACCGCAGATTCTGGTGCTGGATGAACCGACCCGGGGCATCGACATCGGTGCCAAAGCCGAGGTGCACGCGCTGATCCAACGCCTGGCTCAACAGGGAGTGGCCATCCTTCTCGTCTCGTCGGAGTTGATCGAGGTGATGAGCGTGAGCGACCGTATCCTGGTGATGCACGAGGGGCGGATCACGGGTGAGTTCGCTTACGGCGAGGCGACCGAGGAGAAGATCATGACCTCTGCGACCGGACAACTCAACGCTGTGTAGATTGGGGAAGAAACAGTGATGTCTGATACGGAACACGCAAACGCCGAAGGACGGGTAGCCATTCGACATGTTACGCTGGCCGACTTCTTGCGGGAAAATATCATTTGGGTGGTCTTATTGATCGCGGTGGTGGCGACGTCCATCGTGTCGCCAGTGTTTCTTGATTCGCGGAACATCCTCAATATTCTGCGCCAGGGTGCGCTTCTGGGTATCGTGGCGATTGGGATGACGTTCGCCCTGATCGGCGGGGCGTTCGATCTCTCGGTGGGGGCGACGATGGGGTTGGCGACGGTCATCGTGATCAAGGCCAATCCGGCCACGTTGGGCAGCTCGATGGGGGTCGTCGTACTGGCGTTGTTGGCCGGCCTGCTCGTCGGCGTCGTGAACGGCATCCTGGTGGGGCGCTTTCATACCAATTCGGTCGTCACGACGATTGGCATTCGCTTCGTCGTCTGGGGAGTGACGTTGATCTACACCAGGGCGCAACACGTCTGGGCGCCCGATATGTTCGAGCCGCTGAAAGCGCTGGGCACCGGAAATTTGTGGTCGATCCCGATTCCCGTCTTCGTGTTCCTGGCTGTCGCCGCCCTGGGTCATCTCGTATTTAGCCGGACGACCTTTGGACGGTATCTGTACGCCACCGGCGGGAATAGCACGGCGGCGCGCTTATCGGGTATCAACACGGAACGCATCCAGTTGATCTCTTACGTGCTTTCGGGGTTGGGCGCTGCGATAGCGGGCGTCGTGATCGCGGCCCGCGTCCAGGATGTGGATCCTTCCTTTGGCATTGGACGTGAATTCGACGCGCTGACGGCGGTGGTGCTCGGGGGGACCAGTTTATTCGGCGGGCGAGGGAGCGCGTCGGGCACAGTGGCCGGGGTGCTGTTGCTGGGTGTGCTGGCCAACGCGATGACGTTGTTGGGCATCTCGATCCATTACCAATTGATGATCAAGGGGTTGATCGTCATCGTCGCGGTTGCGGCCGACGTGCTCTTTCGCAGAAAAAAGGACTAAAGGGGTAACGGTATGTGGCGTAACCTGCTAGAAAAAATTCTGAAGTACAATGTCCTGCTCGTCTTGCTCGTTCTGATCGCCGGCGTGTCATTACTCAGCGACAAGTTTCTGACTTCCCGGAATTTGCAGAACGTCATGCTACAGATATCGACCGACGGCATCATCGCCATTGGCGTGACGTTCGTCATCATCACCGCCGGGATCGATCTGTCGGTCGGCAAGGTACTGGCATTGGCCAGCGTGGTCGCCGTCGGTCTGCAGCCACATACCGGTTCTTTCTGGGCGGTGGTATTGGCTTTATTGACCGGCGCTGTCATCGGCGTGATGAATGGCCTGCTGGTAGCGAAGGTGAAGATCAATCCATTCATCAGCACCCTCGGCATGCGGGTTTTCGTCGAGGGATTGGCGTTGGGTGTGACCAACACCCGGCCTATCAGCGGCACCGATCCGGCCTTTGCCCAACTGGCCACCACGCCTGTGTTGGGAATTCCCCTGGCTGCAGCGATTTTCCTGGTGATGGTGGGCATCTGTCACTATATCCTGAGCTATACCCCAGTGGGACGGGGATTCTACGCCGTCGGTGGGAATAAGGAAGCGAGTTGGTTGGCCGGTATCAAGGTGAACGGCTATCTGGTCGCGGCCTATGCGTTCACGTCTTTCACCGCTGCCCTGGCCGGGGTATTGCTGGCCTCTCGAATCAACACCGGTTCACCCATCATCGGGCGAGACACCGACTTGGTGGTGATAGCGGGTGTGTTGTTGGGCGGCGCCAGCATGTCCGGTGGATCGGGCACCATCGTGGGCACGCTGCTGGGGATGTTGGTGCTGGGGGTATTGAACAACAGCCTCAACCTCTTGCGGGTCGCCGATTTCTACCAGACGATCATCACCGGGGTACTGCTGGTGCTCGTGATGTTACTCGATCGGTATTACATTTCGCGAGCGCGACGTCTGTATCGTTGATTGGGTCGCGAATGCGCCCTCGGTTAGCCCCAGCAGCTTGCGCAGGGCGTTGGCCAACTCACCGGCGTTGTACGAGCTCTCCGCTTGCAATTGGAAGACGTACAGACGCTGATCCTCGGAGATGCCGTAGAGATCGGCCTGACCAGCGTCGTTCAACTTGATGACGTCGGTCAGATGGAGAATCTGGGTCACGAGTACGGCGACGTGCTCCGGAAAATCGTCGGCCGGTTCTCGTATCAAGAAGCGGATCAACTTTTCTGGAATGTCTGAACTGATTTCCACCACGACAGGCGGCGAGATCGCTTTCTGGTAGGCGCTGGATTCGCGCAGCGTGTCGAAGTCACTTTCCATCCTGGCCTTCTCGCCCCACGAGCGGTCGAGCCAGGTCGATTTTCTCAGCCAGGCAATCGCCTGTTCGACACTCCCTCTCCTGGCCTCCAGGCGAGCCCGTTGGTAATAGGCGCGGGCTGCGAAGGTGGGGAACCCCAGTTCGATGGCTTTGTCGGCCGCCCAGTCGTAATCCGCGATGGCCTGATTGGCCATTTCTTCGTCGCGACGCAGGTTCCCCTGGAGAATGCGACAGCCGAGGGTCGCCGGATCTTCCTTGCGCCGGTCGAGCACCAGGTCACATTTCGCTTGCACCTCCTCCAGCATCCCCCGCTCGTAAGCGAGGCGAGCGTACTGGTAGGGGTAGGTCAGGTTATTGGGATCCAGTTCCAAAGCGCGGCGCCAGGCATCCAGGGCCTGTTCGTTCCGGGAAAGTGTTTCGAGCGTCTGGGCCTTGAGGTGATAGAAATAGGCGCTGCGTTCCAGCCGGTTGGGAGCGTCCTTGGCCTTCTGAGCCAGTTGGGCAGCCACGTCGTACAGGGAAATCGCTTTTTCGGAGGATCCGATCGCCAGGGTGTTCCCCAACGCGCCGTATTCTTCGGCCAACTCGCCATCGTTCATGTTGTACATCCCGATCCGAAAGGCCTCGTCGGCCAGCAAGTCAGCGTGGAAGGCCTCTTCGAGCATAGCGGTCTGAAGATAAGCGGGAACCAGAAGAATGGCCGACGATACATCCCGCGCAGTACGCTCTTTGTC
>DSAR01000102.1 GCA_011046405.1 Chloroflexota bacterium
CTTGAAGCGCACCGTCCACGCTCCCGGCGCCTCCAGGAACACGCCCCGGAAATTGCCGTTGACGTGATAAATCTCCACCTCCGTCTCCGCATCCTCCCCCGCCCCCGCCGGGCGGACGAAGGCTTTCCAACCGGGGAAGTAAGAGTCGGTGAGCACCAGCCAGCTCGCCTCACCGGTCTGCACGCTTACCTCGACTTCGTTGATGGTGTAGCCGGTCACCGCCTGTGGCACAGGCTCGGCCGGTTGGGGGCTCTCCGCCGGGGCGAAAGCCGGACCCCCCGCTTCACCGCCGGCGTCCAGGATCACGTAGCGGCGCGGGTCGTAACGCTGCACCGTGTCGCCAAAATCGTCGGTCGCCATCGCCGCCGAAAGCGGCAGTGTGTAAGCCCGGGGCATGACGGCCAGGTTTTCGTAGATTCGCACCGCCTCGTCATGGTAGACCAGGGCGTACTTGGGATTGGGGATCTCCACCTCGGTGACGACGTATTTGACGTTGAGCAGGTCGGTGAGCGGGCTGTCGAGGCTGCTCCACTCGCGGAAAGAGGAGATACGGTTGTACAAGCGCTCGTTTTGCGGCTCGATCAGGCCCATATAATCGGCGTACTGCTTGCTGAAGAGCGAATCGTAGCCGTTCACTGTCGGCAACCGGTAGAATATACCCATATTGGCGTTCATCGTCTTGGTGGTGCCCGGTGGGGTGAAGGTCGCGTAGCGCCAGTCGCCGGGGGCGATCTCTGACTGCTGCGCTTGCAGGAACGCGATCGACGGCGGGGTGTAGGCCAGCAACGCCGGGTCGACGGCCGGGGCGAATCCCTGGCCGAAACTGACCAGGTCCAACAGCAACAGCCCCACTGCCAGGTACTCCCATACCGGCCGGCCCCGGAGATAGATCGGACAGCGACTCACCCGCAGGACAATGCCGGTCCCGGTCAGGAGCAGCCCAAACAAGGCTATCCACCAGAACTCGTAGGAATAAAAAGCCCGGTGATCGGGGAAAGCCTCCGGCGCCCTGGCCAGCGATTGAAACGTCCGTGCCACCCACGGCTCGATCTGGGGGAAGAAAGCCCGGCTGAGCGCCAACCCCAGCAGCGTCGCCGCCCCGCCCCAGAAGGCCAGGCTGGCGCACACCGTCACCACCGAAGGAGCCGCGTCGAGCAGGAAAAGCCGGGCGAGAAAGCCCCGGGCCCTCGGTTTGACGTCCCTACCCAGCAGCCGCTCCCGGCTCTCGATGAGGGCTTCCACCCCGAAAGCGGCCAGCACCGCCGCCGCCAGCGAGAATGGGAACACCCAGCGGAAGGGGGAGTGCGACTGCTCCAACCCTGGCAGCGCGTAGACCAGTGCGTAGAGCGGCGTCCCGAAAATGCAGCCCAGCGAGAACAGGGCCAGCAACGTGAAGAATGGGACGATACGGGTATACTGGTATACTGGTATACTGGTATACCGGTATACTGGTATACTGGTATACCGGTGTAGCACGGCGATCAGGGAAAGGAACAGGGGCAGCAGGCCCAGGTAGGCCGCCCCCTCGACGTAATTCTTCATCCCCCAGTCGATGTACTGGCCGTCGCCCCGATCCGGCGCCGGGGTCCAGCGCCCGGTGAAGAGGTCGAAATAGGTGTGATGGGCCGGATTGCCGAAGAAGTTGGGGACACCGAAGGTGATCACGCGCCGGGGCGGGTAGGCCCAGCCCCGCACCTGCTCTAAGGACGCCGCCGCCTCGCCGCTGCGGAAGCTGTCGTTCGCCACCTCCCACATCGGTACGAACTGGACCGCGCCCAACGCCAGCCCCAGGACGAGCAGCAGCGCTAGCCAGAGTATCGGGCGCGCCAACGGGCGCAGCAGCGCGTGCGCCTTACGCGGGCGGCCCTCGCGCCGGAGCGTGTGCAGCCACGTGTACCCCAGCCGCCAGGCGGCGTACGCGCCGGTGACCAGCAGCAGGAAATAGGTATTCTCCACGTGCCCGACTAGCATCTGGCAGCCCAGGCCCACCGCTCCCAGGAGCGCCCAGGGCAGCGTCGTTGGTTGTTCTCTGACGAGGGGGCGCTGTTGGATCATCAACTCGACCATCGCCAGGATGAAGGGCAACCACGAGGCCCCGGCGACGATCATTGGGTGGGGCACAGCCGAAATAGCCATAAAGCCGCAGAACTGGTACGTGATGCCCGCGATCAGGCCGCCCAGCCGGCGGCCGCCCAGCACCCGCACGAAGAAGTAGGCGAAGCAACCGGCTAATCCCAATTGCAGCCAGGCGAAGACGCCGTAGGCCCGCCACAACGGCATGACGTAGAAAAGCGTGCTCAGGGGATAAAGGGCCGAATGTTGCCCGTTGGCCAGGAAGGGATGCCCGGCGAAGATGTAGGGATCCCACAAGGGGAGTTGGCGATCTTGAATGGCATCCAGGATGAATTGCTTCCAGGCGTAATTCTGCAAGACGAGATCGGCGACCAGGTGATTCTGCGGGTGGGCAATGTGGAAGTCGTCGAACGTGTCGCCAGCAGCGGTGCGATGCGGTTCGTGAGCATAGAGGATGTCGGCCGGGACCAGCGTCTTGGGTCCCAACGCCACCGGCGCGAAAATCAGCAGCGGCAACAGGAGAAGAAGAATAGCCAGCCCTAAGTCAGGGAGGGTTTTGCGAATCATACGTTCAGCACACCCAGAGCGTCATGCGGTCAGCCGGTCGCTGGGGTGCAAGTGACGGTGCCGGCGGAGCACTTCCCACACCCGCAACGCTGCGTCGATCTTGACCTTCATCGTCATCTTCGATTCTCCCACCTGCCGATCGGGGAAGTAGATGGGAATCTCCAACACCCGGTAGCCAAGCCGCTCGGTCACGTAGGCCATCTCGACCTGGAAGACGTAGCCCTGCGAGCGAATGCGATTCAGGTCGATGCCCGCCAACGTCTCTCGCCGCCAACATTTGAAGCCGGCCGTCGTGTCCATCGTCTTGACGCCCAGGATCAAGCGGGTGTAGATACTGTTGGCCCACCAGGAAAGCAGCCACCGCCCCACGCCCCAGACCTCGTCTGTCTTGCCGCCCTGGACGTAACGTGAACCGACGACGACGTCGTAATCCTCAATGTATGCCAAGAATTGGGGGATGTATTTGGGCGAGTGAGAGAAATCGCAATCCATCTGCACGACGTAATCGGCGTCCTGCTCAAGCGCCCACCGGAAACCGGCCTTGTAAGCAAATCCCAACCCCCGGGGTCCCTCTCGGTGCATCACGTGCATCTGTCCGGGATGCTTGGTCGCCAATTCCTCGGCGATGCGTCCGGTGCCATCGGGAGATAGATCATCGACGATCAACAAATTCAAACCAGGGACGTTCAGGGCGAATATCGCCTCTGTCATTCGACCGACGTTCTCGGCCTCATCATACGTCGGTATCACGACGATTAACTTCTTCGAAGCAGTCATATACTCTCCGGTGTCTGAACTGAAAAAGCTCCGGCTTACCCAAGGATTCCGCTATCCCTGTCATCCGGAGCCTACATCCAAAGTAAATGTCTAGCACGAGCGCAAAGCTCACGTCGCTTCACGAGCCGAGCGGGAATTTCATTGCTTAGATCTCGCTTGTGCGAAGCGCTCAGGTCTGACTACGAGCGTTGGGCCTTGACGATGGCCTCTTTCAATTCCTCGATGTCGCTGGGTGCGCGATCGGAAGCCTGAAGCACGCCCATCGCTACCTGCATCCGTGGCAGCACCACGTTGGGATTTACCTGGCTGGCCTCCCAATCAGAACGTGGGTAGAAGAAAGACATCGCCTCGTCCAAGCGAACCCGGAGCGCCTGCTGGATCGGTTTCACCTTTTCGGGCGTGATGATGACGAACAAGTCGGTATCTCCCACGTGTCCAACAAACGCGTTGGGATCGTGACTCTCACTGACGACGTGGTTAAGCATCATCCCCACAGCCCGCATCACGTCATCCCGCGCGACAAACCCATATGCCTCGGCAAATTCCTTCAGACCTTGCAAACCGACCGAGAGGATCGTCCAATCATTATCCTGTAATATCTCACGGAGACGTTCGTCGGCTAGAGAAGCGGCCGGAAGTCCGGTAATAGGATGGGACAACTGCTCCATACTGGAACGACGCAGGACGTTACGCACTCGCAAGCGCAATTCCTGGACGTCGAAGGGCTTAGTGATGTAGTCGACGGCCCCCAATTCCAGGCCCGCCAATCGATCGCTTCGTTCCCGTCGCTCTGTCAAGAAAATAATCGGCACGTGTTCGGTGCGCCGGTGCGCGCGAATACGACGACACACTTCGTACCCGTCAATGTCTGGCAACCGGATGTCGAGCATAATAAGATCAGGGACAGTTTTCTCCAAAAAGGTCAGGGCATCCTTGCCCCAACCGACTGTCGTAATCTCATAACCCTGTGCTGTAAAATATGAGTTCAACATCTCAGCGGTATTCTCTTGGTCTTCCACAATCAAAATATGCGGGACTTCTGCCACGTTTTACCCCCCGTCCCCAAGCATCGGGACACAGTTTACCCAAGCTATTCTATCGGCTCTTTGTAAATGGCATACGTACAAATTTCTCCGCCCATCGCGACACAATCGATTTCCTCGACGCGGAATTTCTTCCCGCCGCTCAACCAATGCAAGCCCTCTTCGATAACGCCCTTGCCGGCAAAACAGATCGGTCGATCGGCCGTACGTCCCCAGCACACGGGACAGGGATCCATCGTATAGGTATAATACTCGCCCTCGTCCTTGACTTCGCTGTTTTGATCGCTGACCTGGCTAAAAACCTTCGCCAGGGCCGGAAGCCCGGCCCTCAACTTGGTACCCAGGGGCAACATCTTGAACGCCAGATCGCCAACGCCCGAGAGCGACCCTAATCCCTGCAACCCCTTGGCGAAAACGGCTCGCCCACTCCGCAACTGGAGTCCCCGACCACCACGTGGACCATACATCTCCTCTAAAGCGCCATTCAGAGCCGAAAAGTCGGCGAAATTAAATTCCTTTTTCAAATTGGCGGGAGGATAATTATCGATCAAATGAGAAAGACCGGCCAGGTTCAGAATGGCATTCAATCCATTCTTCCCCATAATCTCCTCCATCGCTTCGAGGTAGATGTGGGCCATCAAGTTGGGATAGTAATAACCACTTGGCTCGATTCGAGGCATTTACGTGCTCCTAACCCGGACGAAGCCGCTTCGCTTCATAAGCCAGAACTTATGACGGGCTTCATGACTGCAAGATACTCTTATGATCTGGAGTTTTCCAATGTTCACTACTCGACATTCGTGGCCAAGAGCCTGGTTTTCTATCACGAATCACACGAATGCTCGAATTTCACGAATGTTTTTTGAAATTCGAAGCCAAAATTCGTGTTATTTGGTAACTGCTGCTCAGGCCAGTCCTTTGCTGCGATGGAGAGTGGGGGTTTGGGTTGTTTGGCGGGTGCCTCGCACCCGCCAAACAACCCAAACCCCCGCCCATCTGCTGCAAACGGGCGCTAGGCTGAGCAGGACCCACGTATAACGGCGCTCGACCGGACCCTAGGCCTTCAAAATGGTAGTCAGATCGTCGGACGCGCGGCGCATATCCAGAAAAAGCAATCCTAATTTGGCCTGCTGGCGAGCAAGGACTGTCAAGACGGCCTCTTC
>DSAR01000204.1 GCA_011046405.1 Chloroflexota bacterium
GCGGTATCTTCTCAATAAGTTGGGGAGCTGTGGCCGGTCTCCCGACCGAGCCACAGCGGGCACGGTCAGGAGACCGGCCCGAGCGAGTTTGCCCCGGTTTATTGAGATGATACTGGGTGCGTTTCATTTCATTTGAGGTCAGGTTTGTAGTAGGCGATTTATCGCCGTAAAAGCGCGCTGAAGCCGCTATCTAGCGTCGCTGCCTAACAGCGCGCGCACTACAAACAACACTCAAATCATTTGAAACGCACCCAATTCATTTGTAGAGTCACATATCCCATGTTATAATCCGCTCGCTATACTCACACATTCAAATCTACTCACTCGCCCCTGCGCTCTCAGCGCGAGGGGCTTTTGCAACCAAGCGGGATCAACGAGAGGGAGGATAATATGCTGGACATTGGATTGATTCGCGAGCAATCCGACGTTGTCAGAAAGGGGCTGATTGATCGTCGTGACGACGTCTCTCGCGTCGACGCGATCCTGGCGCTGGACGCGGAGCGGCGCGAGTTGCTCCAGGAAGTCGAGGAACTGCGGGCGGAGCGCAACCGGGTCTCCAAGCAGATCGGGCGGATGCAAGACAAGGCCGAGCGGGACCAACTCATCGCCGACATGCGCCAGGTGGGTGACCGAATCGACGAGTTGGACCAGCAACTGGCGCGGGTGGAATCCCAACTCGACGCTGCGATGTTGAAAATGCCGGCTCTGCCCCACGAGAGTGTGCCCGTCGGGATGGACGAGACGGAAAACGTCTTGGTGCGCCAATACGGCGAGCCAGAACCCCTCAATTTCGAGCCGGCGCCCCATTGGGACCTGGGACCGGAGTTGGACGTCATCGACTTCGAGCGGGGCGTGAAGTTATCGGGCAGTCGCTTCTACGTGCTGAAGGGAGCCGGGGCACGGTTGCAGCGGGCGCTCATCGCCTGGATGCTGGACGTGCACACCCGCGAACACGGTTACACCGAGATCTACCCACCCTACGTCGTCAAGGAGGCGTGCATGTGGGCCGCCGGCGAGTTGCCCAAGTTCGCCGAAAACATCTATCACGACGTGGAAGACGACCTCTGGCTGGTGCCCACGGCCGAGGTGCCGCTGACCAGCCTGCACCGGGACGAGATCCTGAGCGCCGACGAACTGCCGGTCCGCTACGTCGCCTACACCGCCTGTTTCCGCCGCGAGAAGATGAGCGCCGGGCGAGACGTACGGGGGATCAAGCGAGGCCACCAGTTCGACAAGGTAGAGATGTACAAGCTGACGACGCCGGAGGCCAGTTACGACGAACTGGAGGCGATGCTGGGCGACGCGTTGGACATATGCCAGCGCCTGGAGATTCCCTACCGCGTGCTCGAACTCTGCACCGGTGACCTGGGCTTCCATTCCACCAAGACCTACGACATCGAGATGTGGGCGCCGGGGTGCGATGAGTGGCTGGAAGTGAGCAGCCTGAGCAACTGCGAGTCGTTCCAGGCCCGGCGGGCCGATATCCGGTATCGACCAGAACCAGGAGCTAAGCCCCAATTCGTGCACACGCTGAACGGCTCTGGGCTGGCGCTGCCTCGGGTGGTGATCGCCATCCTGGAAAACTACCAGCAACCGGACGGCAGCGTGGTGGTGCCAGAGGTGCTGCGCCCGTGGATGGGCGGGTTCGACGTCATCGGACGATGATAGGGAGCAAGGCTCACCCCTGCGCCTGCTCCCACGCCTGAATGATCTCCCGATGCGCCGCCACGTTTTCCAGGAACGAGCGGCGCATTTCTGCGTCGGTGATCTTGATGGCTTGCTCCTGCAGTAAGTCATAGGCGGTTTGCAAGATAGCCTGGGCCCGGGGATCGCGATTGGCACGCAGAACGCGGTAACAAATCAAGTATACGTTGAACGGATCTTCGGCGCCCTCCAAGCCACGTTCTTTCCAGCTTGGCAAGATTTCTTCGACGTAGACCTGAGCCTGTTCCACATCCTCTTGAGCGAGCGCGATCTGAGCCAGCCCGGTCAGCGAATCCATGGCCAATTGATGCTGGCCCAGTTCCCGACGTAGATCCAGCGCCTGTTGGTAGTAGTTGGCGGCCTCCGCCAGTCGTCCCAGCCCCACCAGCGCCTGTCCCACGTTATTCAAGGCATACCCCTGCCAGCGCTGGTTGCCGATCTCCTCTGCCTGATCTAGGGCTTGCTGACTATATACCAAGGCCTTCTCATCGTCGCCCTGGCTATGGAAAGTCCAACCCAAATTGGAGAGCAAGCCACATTCAATCCGCTGATTGCCGACTTCACGGGCAATATGACGGGCCTGTTTATAGTAGATCTCGGCCTCGCCGTAGTCGCCTATCTTGTCCGAAAGCCATCCCAGGTTACCAAGGGGAAGCGCTTCATTTCTCCGGTCGCCGATATCGCGAAAGATTTGCAAGGACTGTTCGTAAGAAGCCTTGGCACTGACGTAATCCCCATAGTCGGTGAAGACAAGGCCCAGATTGTTGAGCGTCATCCCTTCCGACTGCGGATCGCCACTCTCTCGAAAGAGGCACAGGGCCCGCTCTCCAAAAACCTGGGCATTGACAAAATCATTCTGGTAATAAGCGGCCAGGCCGAGATGGAGCAGGCTTGTCGCCTGGACGTCGAGCGCTCCGGATTCTTGCGCCAGAGCCAATCCGCGTTCGAGATAACGTTGGCTTTCCGTGTATTCTCCCTGATGCATCAAAGCGGTCCCCAGCAGGTTATGAGCGGTCGCCTCTTGGCCCACATCCTTGGCTGCCCGAGACGCAGCGATAGCGGCGTTCGCTGACGTCACAGCCAGCGGATAATTGCTCGTCGCTTCAGCGTAGATTGCCCGACGGATAGCGACCTCTGCCCGTCGGCGATGGTTGTCCAGCACGTCAGCCAACTCTTCCAACGCATCAATATCCTGAAGTTGGCTTTCGCACGCGCCTTGTAAATGATACACCTTTTCCCGCGCCAGCAAGAGCGTGTAACGCCTGACCAGTTCGTTGGTCGGCGTCAGGTCGAGGGCACGGCTGAAGTAACGGACCGCCTCGGTGTTGGCGAACCGGGCGACCGCTTGTTCCCCGGCCCGGCGCAGGTAGGCCACCGCCTGTTCTGCTTGTCCTGCCGACGCCAGATGTTCAGCGATCAGGCCCAAATGCTCCCCGGTTCCCTCATCGCTGCGGGCTATCAGCCAGGCTGCCACACGGCTGTGATACTGCTTTTGCTCAATCGGTGCGATACTCTCGTAGCTTACCTCCCGGACTGTGGGGTTGAGGAACAGGTACTCCCGCTCCCCCACGAAGGCGGTCTCGTCCCGCACCACCACCAACCCCTGTTCCAGCAACTCCCGCAAACCCGTCCGCACCTCCGCTCGCGTCACGTGCCCCACTTCCGCCACTGTTCCTTCCCAGAATACCAATCCCACCACTGCGGCCCACACCAATATCTGCCGCGTATCCTCCGACAACTGGATCAATCGCCGTCTCACCACCTGCTGAATCGATTCCGGCAACTGCGTCTCCTGCAACGCTCGATCGTCTACCTCCCATCCCGCCACCGTTCGACGCAACACCCGCCCCTCGGCGGCCAACGTGCGGATCAACTCCTGCACGAAAAAGGCATTGCCCCCCGTCGCCCGCTGCATCCGCTCCATCAACAGCGCTGGCGCCTGCTTCAGCCCCAACATCGAGCGGGCCAGGTCAGCCGTGACCTCTGGTGATAGCGTTTGCAGCGGCAGGCGGTGCACGTGGCCCTCAGACAGCGAGGCCAAGGTATGTTCGTCGTCAATCTCGTAACTGCGATACACCACACATATCAATAGACCCCGGGGCATAGAAATCCGGGTTAGGAAACGCAACAACTCCAGCGTGGCTTCGTCCGCCCAGTGGGCATTGTCGATCACGATCATCGTGGGTCGCGAGGCAACCGTCGCCTTCATCACTCGCAAGATGGCGTTGTTCAGGCGCAACTGGGCCGCCTTTGGTTCCAGTTCTACGGGAGAGTCCAGGCTCGCCATATCGTCTCGCTGCCATAACTCAGGCAGCAATGTCGCCAAAACTGGCCCGACGTGTTGCATCGTCGCTTCCGCTTTTGTCTCCACGTATCTCACCAGCACTCGCAGCACCTCGCGCCAGGGATGGTAAGCCTCGCCGCCGCTCTCCACACACTGCCCCCATACCACCCGCGCGCCTTCCATCTCCGCCTGCATCTCCAGCTCTGCCACCAGCCGCGTCTTGCCAACCCCACTCTCTCCATTGATCAGCACCACTTGACCACGGTTATCTTTCGCCTCTCGCCATATCGCTCGTAACGTCTCGATCTCGACCTCACGGTTGACAAACTGCACCCGCAAGGCATAGCTTTCCGCCGTCTCCCGCGTCTCCAACACATATGTGTTCCCGGTCATCCTGTTGATAGCCTCGATCACCTCGTTGGCGCTGCTGTAACGACTGTCGGGAGAAGTGGCCAGCAGTTTGAGGATCACTTCAGCCATATTCGCCCCATCCTGCTCCTCCAATACCTCGCGTAACGCAAAACGGATCAACCGTTCGGCCCCCAGCATGAAGAGTGGCGGTTCGCCCATCAATAACGCATACCACAGGGCGCCCAGGCTATACAGGTCGGCCCGATGGTCGATCGGGCGCTGCTCCTTGAGTTCAGGCGCCGAATAACCCGGCGTGTAGTAGCGTGCCCGGGCCTCTGGCGTCCGGATCTCCAGCGCAATGCCAAAATCGACGATCTTGACCTGATCATCCGTTTGCAACACGTTGGCCGGCTTCAGATCACCGTGGATCACGCCCCGGCTGTGCAGGTAGGCCAGTGACCGGCAGATCTGCACGATGATGGACACACTTTCCTCAGGTTCGTATCTTCTCAATAAGTTGGGGAGCTGTGGCCGGTCTCCCGACCGAGCCACAGCGGGCACGGTCAGGAGACCGGCCCGAGCGAGTTTGCCCCGGTTTATTGAGATGATACTCAGGTTCCAACCTGTGTCCGTGCGGTTCCAGATCCTGCCCCTCGATCCATTCCATCGTGAAGTATACCTCGCCTTCAGCCGTCACGCCGTAATCGTAGACCGAGACCAGGTTGGGGTGACGCAGTTGAGTCAGCAATTGAAACTCACGCTGAAAGTGCTCGATGCGCTCGTCATCGCTCGCGTCCTTCAGACGCACCATCTTGAGGGCCAGCACCTCGCCGTCCCGGACCTCGTCCGATACGCGGTAGAGTGCGCCCATCCCACCTTTGTCGATCACGTTCAATACGCGATAGCGGTTTTCAATAATTCATCGACTTGCGGTCCGGTTTTCGGCATGATTTACTCCAACAGGATGATAGTTGATTGGGTATTCGTAGTATTCGAACTATCTTGATATTAGATTTATTACCCGACATCTCTGGATCACGAATGTCACGAATGAACAAATCACACGAATTTTGGCTTCGAATGTCAAAAAACATTCGTGACTCTACTGAAAAAAGGTCATCTTAGCACAGAGCCACCGAGAACACGGAGAAAAATTGAGGTACGCATTAAAATTTTTACGCAAATCGTGCCAAACAGTGAATTTTTTGAGTAAAATGTTAAATTCTCTGTGCTCTCTGTGTCTCTGTGGTGAAA
>DSAR01000004.1 GCA_011046405.1 Chloroflexota bacterium
CCTCCCCATCTCCTCCCCATCTCCTCCCCATCTCTCCCCCCCCAAAAAAAAGGAACGGCAATGTCACTGACCATGCCCGTCCTTCACAAGCACCAGCACAGGCACAAGCTATCAAAGGCTACCTGGTATCACGACCGAGCTACGCCTGCATCGCGACTCCCAGTATCTCGGATAGGTCGATCCCCTCCTCATCCGAAGCTGCATCCTCTTCATCCGGCGTCTCATCTGACGCTAATGCCTCATCTTCCACAGCCTCCCTGCGATCTCTCAACGGAATGCCTTCGAATTCTTCGATGGGGCCGTCAGAGTAGGGATTATCTCCCCGGTAACCGGTCCCGGCCGGCACCAACTTGCCAATAATTACGTTCTCTTTCAAACCCAGGAGCGGATCCTCCTTGCCTTCGATGGCCGCTCGTGAAAGAACCCGAATCGTGTGCTGGAACGAAGCGGCCGAGAGGAAACTATCGGTGCTCAAGGCGGCCTTGGTGATGCCCAGCAAAACAGGCATCCCTCGGGCTGGCTTTCCGCCCTGTTCGAGAATCTGCATATTGGCGTCCTCCAACACCAACCGATCCACCAGCTCGCCCGGCAGGAATTCCGTATCGCCCGATTCAAGCACGCGTATCTTACACAACATCTTCCTGAAGATGACCTCGAAATGCTTGTCATTGATGTTCACGCCCTGAGAACGATAGACCCTGTGGACCTCAGCGAGCATATATTCCTCGGTCGCTTCACGTCCCAGGACCCGCAGGATATCGAGTGGATTCTTCACCCCCTCCATCAACTGGGTACCGGGGTCGATACGTTGTCCTTCCTCGACCAGCAGATGTCCAGTCGTCGGCACGTCGTACTCACGCTCGTCCCGTTTCTCGTGCGCGATGGTAATCGTGCGATCATCCAGCACAATCCGCCCGCTCTTCTTAGCCTCGACGAATTTTTCGTCCCGCCAAGACAAGATGGGGTCCCCCTGCTCGACCTTTTGCTCATCGTCGACCAAGACCTTCCAGCCCCGTTTAATCTCGTGTTCGAACCTTTCGATCTCAGTGTCCGAAATAATAACCTTACGCTCACCACTGGAGCGCTCGATATGCACCATGCCGCCAATCTCAGCGATTGGCGTCTCACCCTTGGGCTTCTTGCGCGCCTCAAATAGCTCCTCGACTCGAGGCAGACCGACGGTGATATCCCCGCCGGCTGCGACGCCGCCGGTGTGGAACGTCCGCAAAGTCAACTGCGTACCAGGCTCACCGATCGATTGAGCCGCGATAATGCCCACGGCAGAACCGATGGACACCAACTTTCCCCGGCCCAGATCACGACCGTAACACTTCACGCATATGCCCTGGCGAAGCTCACACGTCATCGGCGAACGCACGTAGATTGCCTCAACCTCCGCTTCCTTGATTTGGCTGGCGATGACCTCATCAATCTCGACATCTCGCTCGACGAGCAACTCACCAGTCTGTGGATGAGCGACCGGAGCGGCTGCCAGACGTCCGATCAAACGCTCTTCCAAACTCTGCCCACCTACGTTCTCGCTGGCTCGAATCCATATCCCAGAACGGGTGCCGCAATCCTCTGCGTTGATGATGATATCTTGCGCGACGTCGACCAAACGCCGGGTCAGATACCCGGCGTCGGCCGTTCGGAGCGCTGTATCGGCCAGACCTTTCCGCGAACCGTGTGTGCTGATGAAATATTCCAGGGCCGACAATCCCTCCCGCAGATTACTGCGAATGGGCAACGGGATGATGCGTCCCGAAGGATCGGCCATCAACCCCCGCATACCGGCCAGCTGAGAAATCGGGCCAAACCCACCTTTCGAGGCGCCCGACTGCGCCATGATAGATACAGAGCCCATCGGCATCAGGGAACTCGAAACCGCATCCGAAACCCGCTCGCGGGCCCGTGACCAGAGCTCGACCGTGCGCGTGTACTGCTCATCCTCGGTCAACAGGCCCCGCCGATACTGACGATCTACTTCGGCGATGATATTCTCCGTTTCATCGATAATCTCTCGCTTGGCTTCAGGAATGACCATGTCAAAAATGCCGATGGTCGCTCCAGAACGTGTCGCATACTGAAAACCAATGTCTTTAATGCGATCGACGACTTCAGTTGTCACTTCGCGCCCGAGAAGACGGTAACACTCCGCTATCAAGTCCTGAAGCGCCCCTTTATCCAATGCCCTGTTGATGAAGCGCAATTCATCAGGCAGAATGGCGTTGAAAATACACCGTCCAACAGTCGTTTTCACGGGTTTTTCCGATAGTTGCTCTTCATCGTATACACGAGCAACCCAAACCGGTGCATGTAAGTCGATGTGGCCTAACGAATATACGAGTTCCGCCTCATCCAGGTCAGTGAACAAGCGTGGCTCTACCGCTGATTTTTGAGGGTCATCCATCGTCAAGTAATAAACGCCCAAGCACATATCTTTGCTAGGACCAACAACGGGTTGCCCCGATGAAGGTTTGAGCAGGTTATGACTCGACAACATCAACGTACGGGCTTCCTCAACCGCTTTCTGGGAGAGCGGCACGTGAACGGCCATCTGATCCCCATCGAAGTCGGCGTTGAAGGCCGCACACACCAACGGATGGAGGTGAATCGCTTTGCCCTCCACCAGAACCGGTTCGAAAGCCTGAATGCCCAGGCGGTGCAACGTAGGCGCCCGGTTTAGCAGAACCGGGCGGTCGTGGATCACCTCTTCCAATACCTCCCAAACCTCGGGTCTTTCGCGCTCGATAATTCTTCGTGCAGCTTTGACGTTGCTGGCATAGTTGTATTCAACCAACTTGCTGATGACAAAGGGGCGATAAAGTTCGAGGGCCATTGCCTTGGGCAAACCGCATTGGTGCAACTTCAGCTTGGGGCCAATCACGATGACCGAACGACCCGAATAGTCGACCCGTTTGCCCAACAGATTGCGACGGAAGCGGCCTTTCTTCCCCTTGAGCATATCACTCAATGACTTGAGTTCGCGACGCCCGCGTCTCGACAAAGCCTTACCTCGCTGGCTATTGTCGACCAAACTATCGACAGCCTCCTGCAGCATACGTTTCTCATTACGCACGATGACGTCGGGTGCGCCCAATTCCAATAAGCGCTTAAGGCGGTTGTTGCGATTGATGACCCGGCGATAGAGATCGTTCATATCGGAGGTGGCAAAACGGCCGCCGTCAAGCTGGACCATCGGGCGCAAATCCGGTGGGATCACCGGGAGGATGGTCATAATGATCCATTCGGGTCGATTATGACTTTTGCGAAGCGCTTCTACGACCCGCAGACGCCGGGTCGCCCGCTTGCGACGCTGCTTGGATGTGCCATAGCGCACCTCATGCCACAGTTCCTTGGCTAACTTATCCAGTTCCAGATCAGCAAGGATTTCGAAGAAAGCCTCAGCCCCCATACCGGCCTTGAACACCTGTCCCCATTTGCTCTTGAGTTCACGCAAGCGCGGCTCACTGAGACACTGCAATTCGGCCAACCCCAAAAGCTTGTCCCGATCGGCCTTCAATCGAGCGCGCAACGCAGCGATGTCTATCACCGATTGATCCTGGATACGAACGATCTCCGCTTCCGTCTCCTCGCGTAGTCCCTCGAGTTCCACCTGAAGAGGCGCTACCTTTTTCTCTTTTTCGATCTCCGTCTGGTTCTCCATGTCACTGAGGTGATCCTGCACCGCCTGGCTGAGCAACGTCAAATGCTCGTTGCCTACCACGTCCCCTTTCTCGACAACAATTTCACCCGTAGGTTTGAATACTATGGGAGCACGGGCGGTTTCTCCCAGGCGATTTTCGATCTTTTTCTGAAGCGCCTGGGCTTCTTCTACCACGCCTTCAGTCTGGGTGGAAAGCTCTTCGTCCAAACGCTGATTGATGTCTTCAATTTTCGCCTGAATGAGCGCTTCTTCTTCAGAAAGTTTCTCGTTCAAGGCGCCAACACTTTCCTCAACCGATCCTTCGATCTGTTCTTGCTCCTCCTGGAACTCGTCTTCCAAGCGCTGGAGTGCCTTCTGACGCGCGTCCTCATCTACGTGTATCACAATGTGCTGGGCAAAATAGAGCACCCGGTCCATATTGCGCTTGGAGATGTCGAGCAACGTCCCCAGGTAACTCGGAATACGACGGGTATACCAGATGTGCGCCACGGGCGCCGCCAACTCGATATGCCCCATACGCTCGCGTCGTACCGATGAGCGCGTGACCTCAACGCCACACTTCTCACAGACAATGCCTTTGTACCGGACATTCTTATACTTACCACAGTAACACTGCCAATCCCGCTTGGGTCCAAAGATGGCCTCACAGAAGAGTCCATCTTTCTCTGGACGCAGCCGGCGATAATTGATCGTCTCTGGCTTCGTAACCTCGCCATAGGACCACGAACGAATTTGTTCAGGCGACGCCAAACTGATGCGCAGTGCACGAAAATCCCGCGCCTCTAAACTATTTCCCGTTTTATCGTTCATTATCCTCCCCTGAAACCCCCAATTAATTTAGCCTAAGGTTTAGCGCCAATACGGTTTAGTTAAGGCCGTCAGAAACCTGGTTTCTTTCCCGTTCTTCAAACTGTATTGGGCCTAAATAACATGCAAGAAAGAAGCGCTTGATGCAAGTTCACCCAGCGCTTCATCAGAACAAAGAACCTCAATACTCACTATATCATTGAACGGTATCATCTCAATAAACCGGGAGTTTGTTCGTAGTAGGCGCTTCAGCGCCCCACGAACAGATTCACCCCAACTTATTGAGAAGATACATTGAACGCGTATTATACCCTAACCCACATGTTTGTCAAGGTATCGTAGCTACCCCTCCCCAACAGCGGCGCGACTACACGAATTCCTTCAGGCGATGTTCCACTGAGTAAGCCGCGGCTTCGGCTCGGTTTGTCAGATTAAGTTTCCTAAGGATGCTGCTGACATAGTTGCGAATCGTGCCCTCCCCCAAGAAAAGTTCCTCGGCAATTTCTCGATTGGTCATCCCTTCAGACACGTAAGATAGGACACGCATCTCTTGATCGGTGAGATCGGCAAACGCTTCTTCATATTCTCGGCGCGTTGCCTGTCGCACGCGAGTAAAGACCTGTTGGGTGATGGCCGGGTCCAGCAACGCCTCCCCCCTGCCCACAGCCTCAATCGCTCGAATCAGCTCGTCACTGCCAATCTGCTTCAACACGTAACCACAGGCTCCAGCAGCGATGGCGTCAAACAGCATATCATCTTCGGCGTAAGAAGTGAGCATGATGATCTTGATGTCCGCATCTTGCTCGACGATCTGCTTACACGCATCAATGCCACTCCCGCCCAGCAACCGAATATCCATCACGACGACGTCGGGACGAAGAAGCAATGATTTTTGTACCGCTTCCTTGGCTGTCGCCGCCTCACCGATTATCGTGAAATCGGGATGTCGCTCTAGCAGTGAACGCAATCCCACTCGAACCACTTCATGATCATCGACAATGATAATTCTTAACATGCTTTCACCTTCATTATCCACATAAATTATTATCTCTTCATTACCCGACATCTCAGGATCACGAATGACACGAATAGACAAATGACACGAATAGAC
>DSAR01000162.1 GCA_011046405.1 Chloroflexota bacterium
GGATTTGTTTGATTGGCTACTCGATCAAATGGGAGCTTTGCCTCTCCCACGCCAATCTCGACCGCGCACTATCCGTGATCCTTTAGCTGTCGATGCTGTCGCGGCTTAAGTTGATACCCCTTCATGGGCCATCCCAACAACGCCGAGGATAACCATTGCCCACACGGCGGTGCTAAATCCAATTTTGCCCAGAACCGATAGGGCATAGATCACGATTGCGCCTAAGGCGACAATCACGATCCCGGCAGCGTACGTCAAAAAAGCTGCCCGCTCAGACTTCACGCGCTTTTCCAGTTTGTTCATCAGCAGATCTCCAACATCGGCTGAAAAACTCTATCTATTGCGTCAGGAGTGCTAGAGTGATGGGTGGCTGGTGGTGACCAAGAGAGATTGGTGGAATCTGACCGCAGCTTGTCGATCACCTGACCAATCTCCGCCGGTGAGACGTGGGCAGCCTGGAAGCGGGTCGACCGGCCCTCGGCTATGGCGATGAAATCCCCCCGACCCATCAGGTGCTCGGCCCCGGTGCCGCTCCAGCCAGCGGCAGTGCGAGCATCGTTGGCGCTGCTCATCCGCCCTACCAGGCGCACCGGGAAATTCGCCTTGATCAAGGTACCGAGGACGGTAGCGGTCGGCTTTTGGGTCGCTGCGACGACGTGGATGCCAGCCTCACGCCCGTGTTGGATCAGCCAGGTCAGCGCCCGTTGGACCGGCGGGTCGCTCGTCATCAGCAAGTCGGCTAATTCGTCGATCACGAGCACGAAGTGTGGGGATGGATTGCGGGTATCCCGCCCCCGCCTTTCCATCAGCGGCATCAGTCTCTGGAAAACCTTAGAAACCTCCTCCGGGTCCCAGATGACCGGGCATGCCAGGTGTGGGAGCGCGTCGAACAGCCGGAGCGCGCTCCGCTTGGGGTCGATGATCACGAGGGACAGCGCTTTGCTCGAATTCGACATCGCCAGGCTCAGGATGATGCTTTGCAACAACACCGTCTTGCCGGAACCGGTGGCGCCGGCGGCCAGGATATGGGCCACGTCTGGAGACGGCAAGCGGATCAGCAAGGGAGCGCCGTCTTCAGATAGCCCCAGGGTCGCCGTGAGGGGCGGGATTGAGTCGCCCGACGACGCGGTCAACTGGCGATATAGGGGCAGAAGCCGCACCGGCCGGGGGTCGTGGCGGGGCACTTCGACGGCGACGGCGGCCCCACGCCGGGACACCCGGCAGTCGGGCACATCCAGCGCGGCCGCCAATTCCTCGCTCAACCCCTTGATCTTGGAGATCTTCGCCCCGATCGCGGGCAGCACCTGGAAGCGTATCCAGCGGGGGGTCACAGCGCCGCCGATCACCTGGGCGTCCACGTTGTGCAAACCTAGCACCGCTTCGATTCTGTCGGCTTGAAGTTCAAGCAATTGTTTGTTCATTTTTACTCCTCAGAAAAAGACAGCGATCAGGCCCAACGCGAACACGATCAACGCGGGCAAAATAGCGCACATCTCGACAAAAAACGGCAGACACCCCGAACCGAGTTTCGGCCTCTGGCTACGGATAAGTAGAGTCCCGTTTTCCCAACATTCATCGAACGGCTCACCGCACGGATGTTTGTTATCCGCGGTTTCGTGATCTATCACGACCACCCATTCTTCAGTCACTTGCTTTTCCTTTCTTGTCTCTGACCTATCCAATAATGATGTCTCAGGACGTTGGACAGCGTCATAACTCGCACACTTCCAACCCACTCCTCCTCATTCTTCAGCAGTGTATCTTGATGAACATAGCAGGTGTCAGGCACGACGCCGAATTTCTGGTAGTAGCGGTAGGCGGCCTGCGCCACTTTCTGCGCCAGGTCGCGGCCCGGATCATTGTCGAACCAGAGCAGTCCTGTCGTCATCTCTGGCATAGTTACCGCCCTTCTTCCAAGTCTCGCAGTTGGCCCGTCATCCGGCGGGCCAACTTCCGGCCAGTGCCCTCCTCATAGGACGGGGGTGTCAACAAGCCCTGCATCTCCCACCGCCGTCCCAGTCGGAGCAACTGGCGGTAACTGACATTGGACGCCTCGGCCAGCTCCTTCAGCGGGAAGTATGGCGCGAAGCCCTCCGCCACCGCGATGCGTACTAACCGCTTCTCCCACGGCTTCAAGCTCAGTGGTGGATCCAACGGTGCTTCCCCCCGCCCCAGGCGCTGGCACACATTCTTGATCACGTCGTCGCTCACGAAATAGGATTGGGCCTGCACCATCCGGCCCTCCCACTCGAAGAGGATGCGACCCTTTTTCTTGGGCAACTTCTCCGCCCCGCTCCGGCCCAGGATGACGCGGGAGTCACTGTTGGTGGGCACCGGTAGACTAATGCGCGTGCTCAGGTTGCCCTTGAGGAAACCGGCCACCATTGAGCTATCCGGCCGCTGGGTGGCCAACACCGGCAGCACGCCGTAAGCGCCGCCCCGGGCGACGAGCGCGTGCAGCGCCTCCTCGACGCCTTCCGTGTCCAGGTTGATCGCCAGCTCGTCGACGATGAGCACGAGGTACGGCGGGCGCACGTCGGCGGGCAGTCCTTGAATGTTCCGCGCCTCGTGCCGGTTCAGGAGATCAGTGCGGCGGGCCAGTTCCTGGCGCAGGTTCCCCAGGAGGGCCATCAGTTCCTCGCCGCTTCCGGCGGTCTCCTCGACGTGGGGGAGATTGGCGTAATAGCGGAACTCGTTGCCTCCCTTGCCATCGGCCAGGTACAGCCGCACCTTTGCGGGCGATTCACCGGCGGCGAGGGCCAGGATCCAGGCGTGCAACAGCATCGTCTTGCCCATCCGGCGCGTGCCGCCGATGAGGATCGAGTCCATCTCGCACAGCGACAACCAGCGCGGGCCGCGCCGTGTCACGCCCAGGGGGACCATCAGATCGCCGGATGGCCCGTCACTGAGGTCAAGGTCGATCCGGTCTGGCAGGCCGGAGAGCGTGCTATCCGACGGTTCGTAACCGACCTGGACGTACAGCGCGTTGCCGTTGCTGACGACGACACGGCGGCCGAGCGTTTCGCGGAGGTCGTCGCGCAGGTCGACGTAGAAGTTGGGCTTGATGGCTCGCTTTTCATCCACGGCCTGGGGATGGAAGACCATCACAAGGCGCTTGGGATGCGGCCAGGCTACACAGACGACGCCATCCAGGTTGGGCTTGAGCGCTTTCCGATGCTCCATCGTCGCCAGCGTCCGGCGGGTCAGGTGATGCGCCAGGGCCGTATTTCGATTCGGTGCATTCGTTAGCTGATTCATAGCACTCTCCTCATTCGCTATTCACTATTCACCATTCGCTCATTCAATCTCTTCCCACTGGGCATCCAGGATCTCCATCTGTTGGGGATGGAGAAAGGATTGGGGTGGGGCATCGGCGGCGGCCAGGACGACGTAGCGCGGATTTTGCTGCTCCACTTTGCTGAAGCGCTCAACTGCTCGTTTAGAAACCCGCCCGCCTCCACTTCCGTTCCCGTTTCCTTTAGCCATTACCTCGGCCAACTCGACCCCCTGGGCGCGTCCGGTGGTCGCCGGATCGTAGCCCGGCAGTAAGCCGGGGTCGGCAGACTCGGTGTCGATCACTTGGCCCGGCCCTCGATCGCGGCGGGGGTTGTAGGCAAGAAGCCGGGGAATGTCCATCCAATCGGCGACCAACGAGGGGATCATCGACAGACCATTGGCGTCGTTCTCCCGGCCGCCGAGCATTGGGACGAAGAAGATGTCACCCTTGCTGCTCAGCTTCAGGGCCAGGAGATGGTAGAGACGAGGGATGAGCCATATCAGCGTCCACAGGCCGATGAGGACGAGCACGAGCCAGAAGAACAGCTCGCCGACGTAGATCAAGGGCGCCGTCATCTCCTGCCATCGGAGGCGCTTCATCCGCACTGCCCGCTCGGCCTCTTCCTCCGCCAGTTCCATCGCTGTGCGGGTCTCGACGACGGAGGCGGTGGCCGTGGCCTGCTGATTCGCCTGGGCGGTCTGGATAGCGTGGGCTTTGGCGGTCGCGGTGGCCTGCTGATTTGCCTGGGCTGTCGACGTCGCGTGGGCCTCAGCGACCTTCGTCGCCTGTAGCGCGGCCTGGGCGGCGGCTGTGGCCTGGACTTGAGCGGTGGCTGTGGCGTACTGATGTGCCTGAGCCGTCGCCGTCGCCTGCGCGCTCTCCTGCCGGGCCGCTTCAACAGCGACGGCGGTCTGTGTGGCCTCGAATGCCCATTGCTCCCGTACAACCTCGGTTTGTCGCACGACTTTGGCAGTCTGTTGGGCGATAGCCGTGGCGGCATCGGCTGTTTGCCGGGCGACCGCTGTGGCGGCGGCGAGATTGGCAGCAGACTGAGTAAGATATTCAGGGCCGGACGAGAAGGAAGGGTTCTGGGAAGGCGTGGCGCATCCGGCAACCGCCATCAGCGCCAGCAGAGCGACGATCAGGCTGATGCTCATCATCAGTAAGGTTAGTGCTCGTTTACTCATCATTCACCGTCCGATCTTCTCAATACTTGACTCTCAACTCTCAATTCTCGTCTCACCAGTCCCAATTGAGGGAAATGGGATCGTCTGCCGCGTGATCGTTCCAATCGGCCTGATTTCCCTGACCGTCTAAGTTACCCCAACCCAGTTGACCTTGCTGTGGCGGATAGGAAATATCCGTTTGCCGGGGTGGGGCGGTGGGGCGCGGCGACTCGGGCCGTATCCAGGCTTGCATCATCATCGCCTGCATACCCATCAACTGTTGAAGCATCAGGGGCAGGAGATAACCGCTGCCATCTCCGACACTTTGATATTTGCCATCCGCATCGGCAGGGAGTTGCGACGCATCGTTCCGTCCCCACAGCGCGTTGGGGCCAGAGCGCCAGTCGCCCGTGTTCCGTCGCGTATCCCTGTTGGCTTGCGCCTCCAGACGCCTGGCCCGGATGAAGAAGTAGCCCGCGCCGCCCAAGGCGATGAGGGTGACGACGATCAGCACGCCGGACAGCATCGCCAGTATCATAGTGTTCGCCGTCTGCCCCGCCGAGGCGACGGTGGCGGCAGTTGCTGCGGTCTTGGCAGCCTTTGCCGTCTCGCGGGTGGCCCCGGCCTGGGAGATCAGGGCGAAAGCGCCGATCCCCAGGATGGCGGTGGTGGCGAGGGCGAGCATGATCTGCCGGAAGAACTTGACGAAGAGAACGAAGATGACGAGCAGGATCGCCAGACCAATCACGATTAGAATCAATTCGGAACCGTTCATTTTTCACCTCCTGCCCACTCCAGGTATCGTCGCCTGTCAGCCTCGCGGCTTCTCGACTTATCGCGTTTGGCTGGAATCACGCCACCGTTCTTCAACATCCATACTGCCAATCCCGCTGGGTTGTCCCCGTTGTCTCTGGCGTGCTCGGCTATCGTCAAGACGCGCTCAGGGTCGTTGGTTTCGACAAGCTCGCTCGCTATCTTGTGGGCTACGCCGAGATTGATGAGCGCCGTGAGTGCTTTTGTTTTGTTGTTGTTGACATCATCATCATCATCATCATCATCATCATCATCATCATCATCATCATCATCATCATCATCATCATCATCATCATCATCATCATCATCATCATCATCATCATCA
>DSAR01000245.1 GCA_011046405.1 Chloroflexota bacterium
CGCATCACGCGCATCGACGGTCAACGTAGCGTAAGGGCTTTCCGGGGTGAAACGCGCCTCGGCCAAACCATATTTGCCGGTTTGCGCGTGCAACGTCTCGTCCGGATCGTCGTGGAAAGTCACCGTCAGCGCGGCCTCAGCAGGCGTTCCGTCGGGATAACTCGCCATCACGTAGAGGATGTTCTCGACGCCGGGACGCGGCTGCCCACCTTCGAGCACGGCGTTGATGACGAGCGCGCCCTGCGCCACCGGTAGCGAGCGCCGCCCAACTTCGGTGTGCTCAGCCAGGTCGGTGACGGCGGCCTCGATGTAGAAGCGCGCGCCGCCACGCTCCAGCTCGCTGCCCGCGATGTAGTCCGGCAGGTCGAAGCTGAAGGTGAAGGCGCCGGTGTCGTCGGTCGTCCCTTCCAACGTCACCGCGACGACGCGCTGGAAGTCGAAGGTGTAGCCTTCCAGCTTCACCGCGCCGCCAGCCACATCCTTGCCGAAGAAGTAGCGCGCCGTCAGCGAACCTTCAACGCGGTCACCGGGACGGTAATACGCGCGGTCGGTGGTCAGCTTGACGTCGAATTTGGGGAGAACGTAATGTTCAACGGTGACAGTTTTCTCAGAGGATGTGTTGCCCAACGTTGCCGTGAGTTTGTACGCGCCGCTGTTGACCTCATCTGCCAGTTGGAAATCCACCGCCGCCACACCGTACTCGGACGCGGTGAGCTGCCGGCGGAAGACGGTGTTCCCCTTGCCGTCGGCGACCGTCACTTCGAGGGACTGCCCGGCGGCGGGGCGCATGTCGAACGCACCGAGGGCCAGCGCGCGGATGTGGATGATCTGCCCCGGCTGGTAAAGCGGCTTGTCGGTGGTCAGGAGGATGCGGTAATCACGCTCAATGGTCACGGCCTGTTCCAGCGTGTCGGCGCCGAGGCTGGATTTCGTTTCAACGATGAGGGTTTGGCGTGGTTCAACGTCCTCTGGCACAACGAAGGCCACATCCACGTTGCCCGCCGCGTCGGTCGTTCCGCTGAAAAGCGCCTTCGCGCGCCCGCCGTCCGCCGGGCGTATCCGCACGTCGACTTCGGCGTTGGGCAACGGGCTGGCATCGCGGCTGTCGCGCACGACGACGCGTATCGCCGCCGTGCTGCCGGGGACGAGCGTGTTTTGTCCCAGCACGAGCGTTTCGTGCTGGCTGAGCGTTTCGGGGAGATTTTCGTAATAGACCAGCAGACCGATCAATCCGCCGGTCAAAACGATAACAGCGATGATGAAACCGATAACGAAGCTTAGTTTTCGGGACATCAGGGAGCCTCCTTCTTCAAGTCAAGGTGAGATAAATACATGCCACAACAGCATAAGGAACAATCACAATAATATGACGTTTTCCAAAGGGGCGTGGTTCCACACTCATTCCAGCACATGCGTGTATCCATCTGCCTCTCTATTCAGCACAGCCTCCAGCATCGTCACGATCTGAGCGGAGAGTTCGTCCCGGTTATGAGCGTCCACGGTGAAAATCGTCGTCGCCTCCGGCGGGAACCGACGCTGCAGTTGCTCCACCAACTCGGGCCGGACGACGACGAGCGCCAGGGCGAAGTCACCTTCACGCAGCAAGTCGAGCGCCGCCTGCCACCCCCCGCCGCGCTCGATCTCCAGCGGTCCCAGTTCATCCACCACCAGCAATTGACAGCCCCTCGCCAGCCGCAACACCTCGTTGCCCCAGGCGATGGTCTCGGCGTCGAACAGGAACCGGCCCTGAATGACCGTGTGCGTGGAACGGTGATCTGCCGTCAGCGGGCGTCTCTCACCACTTTGCACGCCGCTTTGCACGTCGACCACGTCCAGGACGCCGCCGGTGCGCTTGAGCGTCAACAACCCGTTGCAGGTGTAACCGGCAGCCCGGGCCAGGTCGACCGTCTTCTGGCACACCGTGCTTTTTCCCACGTTGCGCGCGCCGGTCAGGATCACGATGGACGGGCGCATATTTACCCGTCTGCCCCTTTCTCTTTCTCTTGACCCTCAAGGCCCGTGTGGGGCCGGTGCTCGGGCGGAATAGGACCGAAGGCCGCCTCGATCTCCTGGGGCGAGAAGACGTCCAGCATGCATTCCCACCAGGTGATATCGCCGGTGTTCAGGTATTCCCACCAGCGAACGTCTGGCCAGAAGTAACGCCAGCGCCATAGAGCCGGCACCCGCTCCCAGCCGTAATCGCGGGCCAACGCGGTGAAGTCGACGTAATAACCGGTGGGGATGTGGAGTTTGAGTGCCCCGCCCTCGACCAGCGCCTGACCACCCTCCTGCCGGGCGTTCAAGTCCCAGATACCCTGGCGTAAAGGCTCTCCCATACTGCCATCCTGTACGGCGGTGCGGACGTAGACTCGCCAATAGGTGGTGTTCCCGACATCCTCTCGCGCCAGTTCGATCTGCGGCTGCCTCATACCGTAAGGCTCCTGATTCAATGAGAACGCCCGCCCACAGACGTGCCAGCTTTTGCGGGGATGACCCGAGGGCGGGGAGTGATTCATCGAAATCTGCACCCGATCCAGGTAAGCCAGATAATCCCAACCGGTCTCCTCGATCAGTTTTTGGCGCAGGGCGTTGAAACTCTCATTCACCCGATCCGACAGAAATGGGCCGACGTCGTCCTTCGGGCGTGGCGTGGGTGTGGGTTTTTCCGGCGTCGGCGTCCCCTCCGTTTCCTCACCGACCTCATACTCATCGGCCTCCTCGTCCTCCTCAGCCTCCCTGGCTTCCCTGGTTGGGGTTGGGGTATTGCCCGGCGCCTGGAGCGCTTCGACGGTGACGTTGGGCAACGGAATCAGCTCGTAGGGCGGGCCCGCAGTGGCGGTGGGTTTCATCAATTCGATGTACAATGTCTCGCCCGGCGAATCCAATGGCGTGTTGTTCTGGGCCTGGGCGATGATGCGGGGCGAAAGGGCCACGCTGCTCCAGGCCAGATCATCCATAGGATCGGCGCTACTGTAGATTTCGTGGAAAAGCCCCCATCCGGCGACGCTGGCGGCGACGATGTGGCTCCATCCTCCCCGCTCGTAAACGTAGATGAAACTCTGGCTATCGGGGGACCACACAGGCGAGGTGCCCGCCCCAAACAGCTCCGTCTGGGTATGATCGATCTCCATCGTGTCCCAATCGAAAGTGGCGATCTGTATCGAGGGGTTGCCGATGGGACCGCTGACGTAGGCGATTTGTTTGCCATTAGGCGCCCAAGCCGGCATATATTCATCCACATCGGGGCTGCGGGTGATATTGATCGCTCCTCCTGAGTCGTCGATCCGTTGGACGAAAATATCCTTGGTCCCGCTGACGAACGTGGTGTAAGCCAGCGCCTGACTATCTGGAGACCAGGCCGGTTCATAATTAGGCGCAGCGTCGTCAGTGATGCGTCGCAATTGCTGGCCGGTGGTGCTCATGACGTAGATGTCGAGATTGCCATGGCGATAGGTCTCGAACGCGATCCACTGCCCATCGGGTGACCAGGTGGGATTGGCATCGTAGTGCGGATCGTGGGTCAGGCGGATCAGCACGCCGCTGAGCAGGTCCAGCAGATAGATATCCCAGTTGTTGGCTCGATTGGAGGCAAAGGCGACGTAGTTGCCGTCCGGCGACCAGGCCGGGCCTCGGTCATCAGATGGATCGTTGGTCAGGCGAATCAAACGCCGGTCGCTTTGGTTCAGGGCATACACGTCGGTGTTCCCGTTTCGCCGCAGGGTGAAGGCGATAGCGCCGCCGCTGCCGAATGGTGTGGGGCTGGGAGCAGGTGTAGCGGTGGAAGTGGGGCTGGGCGCTGGCGCTGTGGGAATGATGAACACCGGTTGGACAGGCTCCGGGGCCTGGATCGCTTGGTAGACGCCCACGAGCACGAAAGCCAGGACAATCACGTTGCCCAGGAGCAGGAAGATAAACGCCCTGAAATTGCGCGGTTTCAGGGTGATGGGGCGCCCCACTTCGTCGGGGTTGCACATCCACTTGAAAGCGTAGGCGGCGCGATTCCACGTCCGCCGCCACAGGCTTTCCGACGTCCCTTCAGCCTCCGCCCCTATTCCCTCGCCGATGGGTTCTCCCGTTGGCAACTGACCATCTTCTGGTTCATTTAACACGCAACCGTGGTCGCACGGTGTCGATAGACTTCTTCCATTCTCATTCAAATATTCATTACCAGACATCTTTGGATCACGAATGACACGAATCGACAAATGACACGAATTTTAGCGGTTCTTTGGGATTTCGCATGGTCGCGGTGAGAGATTAGCCACGAATCCTTCGACTACGCTCAGGACAGGTTTGCACGAATCAACACGAAAAACCCAAAGATTAGTGACAATTCGTGTAATTCGTGGCAAAAAATTGACCGCTTGCTAAGCCGAGCATGCGAACTACCAGAGAGCCAAAAACCAAAGATTATTGGCAATTCGTGTCATTCGTGGCGAAAAATTGACCGTCATAGGAGTGCCTCCAATTTCTGTCGTAACACGTGGATGGGCTGAGCGCCGACGGCGCGATCGAGCACCTGGCCATCCTTGAAGAAGAGCAAGGTGGGCACGCTGCGCACCCCGTATCGCTGGGCCGTCGCCGGGTTGGCGTCGATGTCGAGCTTGGCGACGAGGGCCCGCCCGGCGAACTCCTGCGCCAGTTCCTCGACCACCGGCGCGACCATGCGGCACGGCCCGCACCACGCGGCCCAGAAGTCGAGCATCACCGGGACGCTGGCTTCCAAAACCCGCTGCTGGAACTCGGCGTCGGTCACGGTCAGGGGGTGCTCGGCGCCGGATGGCGCTTCTTCCCGCGCCGGTTTCTTGGAAGCGGGCTTGGGGCCGCGGCCGAGCAGATACTCGACCCAGGGGTGGAGCATGTCCACCGTCGGCAGACCCCGGGCCCGGGCGATTAGATTCCCCTCGCTGAAGAAGAGGAACTGGGGCAGGCTATTGACGTTGTACTGCGCACGGGCCTGGGGCGCGTCGTTCACATCGAGCTTGACCACCAGGATTTCTCCCACGTATTGTCGGGCCGTCTCCTCCAACACCTGGTTGAGTTGCTGGCGCGGCGTCGTCTCGGGCGACCAGAAGACGGCCACGACCGGCAACGTGATGGGCAGGGCTGGCCGTAGGACCACGCGTTCGAAACTGGCGTCGTTGGCGGTGATGGGGGTATCGTATTGGACCATCGGGTAGCCTCCTGGGGTTGGTGTATTGGTAAATTGGTATGTTGGTAAATTGGTATATCGGTGTGTTGGTGTAATTATAGCGCTTTAGGGAGACTTGACAACCCGTTGCTTTTCACTATAATGCGGCCATCTTTTGAAAGGAGCGGAATGCGCATGGTAAAGCATATGATTCCCGCAGCACTGATTCCAAGTAGCGTATCTGTGCTTGCCTTGTCGCATTGCGCCTCTTTGTCGAATCCTTGACGTTAATTAACTCGGTTCTTTGGGATTTCGCATGGCCGCGGTGAGAGATTAGCCACGAATCCTTCGACTACGCTCAGGACAGGTTTGCACGAATTAACACGAAAAACCCAAAATTAGTGACAATTCGTGTAATTCGTGGCGAAAAGTTGACCACTTGCTAA
>DSAR01000443.1 GCA_011046405.1 Chloroflexota bacterium
CTACAAGATGCTCGAGCCGATGGAATAGCAAGGTGTATTTATCTGGGAGGAGATGTTGTTTTGATCTCCTCCCAGATACCTCAATGGGAGATTTAAATGAACACGATATTGCAACAGGTGATCAATGGCGTCTCCATCGGCAGCGTGTACGCACTGATCGCCGTGGGCTATTCGTTGGTCTACAGCGTTTTGAAATTCTCGAACTTTGCTCACGCCGGTGTGCTGATGGTGGGGTCATACTTGGGCTTTTTCGCGTTGACGTTGTTGAACGTGCCATTTTGGGTGGCCTTGTTCCTGGCGATCGTCGGGGCCGGGATACTGGGTATTGTCAACGAGCGTCTCGCCTACCGACCGATTCGTATCCGGGATGCCCCGTTATTGTACTTGATGATCTCTTCATTGGGGGCTTCTATCTTTCTGGAGAACTTCATCATCGTGACCATTGGCCCTACCTTTCGCACTTACCCGGACGTTTTCCCTATCGCGCCCTTCAGGGTCGGGGATTTGAGCATTGGGCGTTTGGACATCATCATTTTCGTAATCGCGGCTATTTCGATGGCCTTATTGACCTGGATTATCTATGGCACCCAGATGGGCAATGCGATTCGGGCCACGTCATACAACATGCGGGTCGCCAGCCTGATGGGCATCAATCCCGATCTGGTCGTGGCGATCGTTTTCTTTTTGGCCGGCGCGTCGGGCGGATTGGGCGGGGTGTTGTTCGGCATCAAATACACCGTCTGGCCCGGTATGGGCATCCTGACGCTCAAGGCTTTCATCGCCGCCGTGGTGGGCGGGCTGGGCAGCTTGCCCGGCGCGGTGTTGGGGGCCATGGTGCTCGGCGTGACCGAGACGTTCGCCGCCGCTTTCGTCTCCTCCGCGTTCCGCGACCTGTTTTCATACGCGTTGATGATTATCATCATCCTCGTCAGGCCTGGTGGACTGATGGGCACAGTGACTGGAGACAAGGCATAGGAGGTATAACGTGTCACAGTATTACGTTGGTATTCTCATCTTGATTTGCATTAATCTCCTGGCTGTGCTGGGGTTATCGTTGATGACGGGATTCACCGGGCTCTTCAACTTTGGGCAAGCTGGATTCCTGTCCGTCGGCGCCTACACGGCGGCCATCCTCACGACGCAATACGAGGTGCCTTTTATACCTGCCTTGTTCGCCGGGATGATCGTTTCCGTTATCGCCAGTTTTTTCATCGGTTACCCGACCTTGCGACTCAAAGGAGACTATTTCGCGATTGCGACCCTTGGTTTCTCGGAAGTCGTTCGGTTGCTGGTGGAGAATCTGGAAAAGATCACCGGCGGTTCCCGCGGCATCCCCCGCATTCAAACCTACACTTCGCTGCCCTTTGCCCTCGGTGCGAGCGCCATCGCTTTATGGCTGGTGGCGAATTACGTGCGTTCTCGCCATGGGCGCAGTTGCGTGGCCATCCGCGAGGACGAGTTAGCCGCTGAGAGCATCGGCATCGACTCCTTCCGCTACAAGCAGATTGTCTTTGCCATCAATGCGGCGTTGGCCGGGTTGTCCGGCGGGCTGTTGGCTCACTACGTCGGCTTCATTCAGCCTTCAATGTTCAGCATTATCAAATCGACCGAGTTGATCGTGATGGTCATCTTCGGCGGCATGCATAGCCTGACGGGAGCGGATTTTTCGGCTATCGTGCTCACCTCGTTGCCGGAATTGCTCCGCACCGCTCAGGCCTGGCGCCTGGTCGCCTACGGCGTTTTGGTGGTGTTGATCATGGTCGCGCGCCCCGAGGGATTGATGGGATCGTGGGAATTGACGCCGGCTAACGTCAAGGCTCTGTTCACTAAGAAGCGGGAGGAGTAGACGTCATGCCTTTGCTAGAAATCAAAAATCTCACCAAGGATTTTGGTGGTGTGCGGGCAGTGAATGATTTCTCCCATCAGTTGGAAAAGGGCGGCCTCTACGCCATCATCGGGCCGAACGGCGCCGGAAAAACCACGATATTCAATCTGATCACCGGCATCTACAAACCCACGCAGGGACAGATATTCTTCGAGGAGGACGAGATCACCGGTCGTATCACGCACCAGATCGCTCAGAAGGGCATTGCCCGCACCTTTCAAAACATCCGTCTTTTTTCCGATTTCAGCGTGCGGGATAATGTGCGCACCGCTTGCCATCGTTACGCCAGCTATTCCATCTGGGAAGGACTGGTGCCCACGCCGCGCCGTAGGCGGGAGGAGAAGGATTTGGCCGAGCGCACCTCGCGCCTGCTGGAATTGGTCAATCTCACCAAGCGGGCCGACGAACTATCGAAGAACTTACCCTATGGGCACCAACGGCGATTGGAGATCGCGCGCGCGTTGGCCCAGGAGCCCAAGCTCCTGCTGCTGGATGAACCGGCGGCCGGTATGAACCCGGACGAGACGGTCGATTTGATGGCCTTCATCAAGCAAATACACAAGACCTTTGATTTGACGATCCTGTTGATTGAGCATCACATGGAGGTCGTCATGGGTTTGGCCGATGACATTGTGGTCATCGACTTTGGCCGCACCATCGCCCAGGGCACACCGGATGAAGTCCAGTCCAACCCCACAGTGATTGAAGCCTACTTGGGAACGGAGGAGGTTTAAACATGGCGTTGCTAGAGGTCAAGGATATCTCCGTCGCTTATGGCGGTATTCAGGCGTTGCAGGGTATCTCGCTCCACGTGGATAAGGGCGAGGTCGTCACGATCATCGGCGCCAATGGGGCCGGCAAGTCATCCCTGTTGAATGCTATTTCGTCGATGGTGCCCTACCACAAAGGCGAAATCACCTATCAAGGGGAAAAGCTGTCCGATAAGCCGTACAAGGTCGTCGCGCAGGGCATCGTCCAGGTGCCCGAGGGCCGGCAAGTGTTCGCCAATCTCAACGTGGAGGAAAATCTGCGTATCGGCGCTTACCTGCGCAAGGACAAAGCGGCTATTGAAGAAGATTTGGAGGACGTTTACACGCGATTTCCGCGTCTCAGGGAACGGAAGCAGCAATTGGCCGGCAGCCTGAGCGGTGGCGAGCAGCAGATGTTGGTCATAGGCCGGGGCCTGATGGCGCGACCGGGTGTGCTATTGCTCGATGAACCGTCGTTGGGTCTGGCCCCTCTCCTGGTCGTGGAGATTTTCAGCATCATCAACGACATCAATCAAGAGGGGACCACGCTGCTCTTGGTCGAGCAGAACGCCAGGAAAGCGCTGGCTGTGGCCGACCGGGCCTATGTTCTGGAAACGGGTAAGATCATCCGCGAGGGCAGCGGCATGGATTTGCTGTCCGACCCCTCCGTCCAGGAGGCCTACCTGGGAACAAAGCGTAGCGAATACGAAAGTGAATGACGATGGAAGCGTACATCCAGCGCCTTTTACAACAATATCCCGACCGGGTGTTGACCATTGATTCCCACACCGCCGGCGAACCGACCCGCTTGATCGTCGGCGGGCTCCCACCCATCCCCGGCGAGACAGTCGCCGAAAAGCGGAAGCACTTTATGCGGGATTGGGATCATGTGCGGATGCAACTGACCTGTGAACCGCGTGGTCATCGGGATATGCTCGCTGCCCTGCTCACCGAGCCGACGAGCGCGGGCGCCGATTTCGGCCTGATCTACATGGACGCCCGGCGCTATCCCTACCTGTGCGGTCACGCCACCATCGGCGCGGTGACGACCCTCATCAAGGCTGGCATAGTCGAAGCGGTCGAACCCCAGACGACCGTGATCGTCGATACCCCCTCCGGCCCGGCCGAGGCCATCGCCCACTTGCGGGACGGGCTGCTCGATTCTGTGACCATCCAACTGGCCCCCTCCTTCGTCTATGGCGAAAACCTGGACCTGGACGCGCCGGGGCTGGGACGTATCCAGGTGGACACCGTCTGCGTAGGCGGTTTCTTTGCCATGGTCTCGGCTGAACAGATTGGCTTGGCGCTGGACGTGGATAACGCCGGCCGCTTGATCGAATTGGGGATGTCCATCATCGAGGCGGCTAACGAGCAACTGACGGTGCGCCATCCCACCCGCCCCGAGGTGCGCACGGTGGACGTGACCGAGTTCTACGACCTTTCCGCTCATCAGGCGGGGCGCGGAGTGAGCGCCGTGGTCTACGGCGAATCACACATCGACCGCTCTCCCTGCGGCACCGGCACGTCGGCCAAGATGGCGTTGCTCCATCACCAGGGGCGGCTGGCGCTCAATCACCCGTTCGTCAATGCCGGTATCCTGGGCACGACCTTCGAGGGGCGGCTGGTCGCCGAGACCAGGGTGGGGGACTTGCCGGCCGTGATCCCAGAGGTTCGCGGCAGTGCGCACGTCACCGGCGTGCATCAATTTGTGCTCGATTCCCGCGATCCGTTTCCGCACGGGTTCCTTCTCTGAGTTCTTTTCTAAAACGTAACTACTCAGCCTGTTGCCCGTTTGCAGCGGATGGGCGGGGGTTTGGGGTGTGTGGCGGTCGCTTCGCGACCGCCACACACCCCAAACCCCCATTCTCCGGCACAACAAAGGGCTGGTCTGAGTAGTTACTCTAAAACGAGGTATATCAATCACCATGACTGATCTAGTGCTTGTCAACGGAAAATTACACACCCAGGACGCCCGTTATCCTGACGTGACGGCCGTGGCCATTCGCGGCGCGCGCGTGCAAGCCGTGGGGGACGACGAGGCGATCCGCGCCCTGGCCGGCCCCGGCGCGCGCGTGATCGACCTGGGAGGGCGTTTGCTGTTGCCCGCCATGACCGACAGCCACTTTCACTATTACGATTGGTCGCTCGGGTTGCGGCGCTTGCCCCTGTCCGAGGTCGATTCGCTGGCCGACCTGAAGCAGCGCCTGGCCCGGCGGGCGTGCGAGATCCCGCCCGGCGAATGGATCCTGGGACAGGGATGGAACGAGTCCCGCTGGCCCGAGCCCCGCATGCCCACCCGCGCCGACATAGACGAGGCGGCGCCGGATCATCCGGTTATCCTGTGGCGCAATGACCTGCATCTGGCCTCGGTTAACTCGCGGGCGCTGCAAGAGACCGGCATCACGGCCGACACCGCCAATCCGCCGGAGGGCGTCATTGACCGGGACGAGAGTGGCGAACCGACCGGCGTCCTGCGCGAATTGGCCATCAACCTGGTCACCGACGTCATTCCGCCGCCAACTGAGGAGGAGACAGTCGACGCGATGCGCGAGGGATTCGGCATCCTCCACCGGCTGGGCGTGACCGGCGTCCACGATTACCGCATCATGGGGGGCGTCGACGGGCCGCCCGCCTTTCGCGCCTACCAGCGTTTGCAAGCGGCGGGGGAACTAGCTCTGCGCATGTGGATGCACATCCCCGGCGAGCGGTTGGACGAGGCCATCGCGCTGGGCTTGCGCACCGGCATGGGGGACGATTACCTGCGCGTGGGCCACGTCAAGCTCTTTTCTGACGGCGGGCAGGGCGCTCGCACCGCCTGGATGCTGGAACCGTACGAGGATACGGGCGAGTGCGGTATGCCGCTGACGCCGATGGACGAAATCGCCCGCGCCGTCGAGCGGGCCGAGCGGGCCGGCC
>DSAR01000160.1 GCA_011046405.1 Chloroflexota bacterium
CGGTTGCCCCGCCACATACCGAAAAAGCTATGCTGAAAATGAACTTGCGCAGCAAGCAAAAATTTGGTGGTCAACGGTTCCTTATTGGCTCTGGCTTGTCCAGGTTAGGATTGAGTAAGGTAACCAGTAGGCGACGGCAAAAAACCTTCGCCTATTTTTATTTTGCACCGTATCTTTTCTCGTACTTGCGTGTTTTATTGAATAGGCCCTGGCCTGTCTGGATTAACGTATACTAGAAGGTAAAGGTAGAGGTCATAAAATGGGTAACCAGAAAATTGTAGTCGTGACAGATAGTTCAGCCTGCATCCCCCAAAAAGCGCTGGAGGGTTTGAATGTCGCCGTCATTCCTTTATGGTTGATGTGGGAAAACGATCACTTTCGTGATGGCGTCGATATAGACCCACCGGCGTTCTATCGCCGTTTGAGATCATCGAAAACGATCCCAACCTCATCTCAACCGACGGTCGAGGAGATCGTCACCTTCTTTCGGGATACAGTCGAGCAGGAAAACGCCGACGTCCTGGTCAACGTCATTGTATCCCATCGAATTAGCAACACCTTCACCAACGTACAGGCGGCTCAAGAACAGGTGCCTGAGTTGAATATCCGGGTCGTGGATTCTTTTTCCAGTTCTGCTGGTTTGGCATTGATCGTGTTGGCGGCTGCTCGAGCGGCGGCGGACGGTCGAACAACGGACGAAATCGTCGCAATAGCCGAGGATTTACGGGACCGGGTTCATTTCCTGTTCGCCGTAGACACGTTGGAATACCTTCATCGGGGAGGACGGATTGGCGGGGCTAAACGCCTATTGGGCACAGCGTTGAACATCAAGCCCCTGTTGCACTTTTCGGGGGGACAGATCGAGCCTTTGCTGCAGGTGCGCACCAAGCGAAAGGCCATCGCCAAAATGCTAGACGTCGCCGAAGAGCGTCTGGAAGGGAAAGAAATGGCGGAGGCAATCATCCCGGACGTCGATACCCCGCAAGAGGGAGACAGCTTGGTAGAACGGGTTCGAGAGCGTTTCGGCATCGAGCGAGTCATTCGTTCGGCGGTCAGTCCCGTCGTGGGCACCCACGTGGGGCCGGGCGGGGTCGGCATCGCTTTTTACGCCAAACACTGAGAGAAAGCGTCCCGATCACTGATCATGCTGATTTTTAGCGTATCTTTTCGGTAGATATGGTGTTTTAATTATTATAGACTAGACCCGATCCTGCATAGAAAAGGAGGAAATTATGAATGATCATCAGATTCAAGTCGTGACTGATAGCACAGCTTATATTCCAGAAGAGGCCTTGAACGGTTTAGATATACCCACGATCCCCTTGTGGCTTATTTGGGGGGAGGAGCGATTTCGGGACAGGGTGGATATCGACCCTGACACCTTTTATCGTCGCCTGCCGGGTTCTGACGTCTTTCCCACAACGTCTCAACCGTCAGCCGGTGAGTTCGAGCGTTTCTTCAAGGAGGCGGGGCAAGGGGTTGACGCCATTTTGGGGATCTTCATCTCTTCCAAGTTGAGCGGCACGGTCGCCAATGCACAAGTCGCCCAGGGTCGCATCTCTGATTGTGAGGTGAGGGTGCTGGATTCATTCTCAACCTCGGCCGGCTTGAGTTTCGTGGTTTTAGCAGCCGCCCGGGCGGCTGCGGAGGGAAAATCCCTGGACGACGTCATACAGGTGGCGCAGCATGTGCGCGATCAAACCCATCTGTTATTCGTCGTGGATACGTTGGAGTACCTGCACCGGGGAGGGCGGATCGGCGGCGCCAAGCGATTGCTGGGAACGGCGCTGAACATCAAGCCCATACTCCACCTCGAAGCGGGAGCCATCGAACCCGTTGAACAAGTGCGAACCAAACGACGGGCCATCGGGCGTTTGTTGGATATCGTCGAGGAACGCTTGGATGGCAAACAGATGGCAGAGGCGGCAGTACTTGACGTGGATGCATCCAAAGAGGGCGATGCCCTTGCGGCACAGGTAAGAGAGCGATTTAACGTCTCTCCCGTTTACCGCACGACGGTCAGTCCGGTCATTGGCGCTCACGTCGGGCCGGGAACTGTAGGAATCGCTTTTCACCCCGAACTTTGACGCTAAAATTATCAAAAAAGGCCACGTTCAACCTGGTTGAACGTGGCCTTTTTGTATAATGCACACACCTACATGACACACCACACAACGCGTCTCAAAATACTTTATTGGCTCTCTCGTAGTTCGCATGCTCGACTTAGCAAGCGGCCAATTTTTCGCCACGAATCCTTCGACTAGGCTCAGGACAGGTTGACACGAATTTTCACTAATTTTGGATTTTTCGTGTTGATTCGTGGCTAATCTCTCACCGCGATCATGCGATATCCCAAAGAACTACTTTATTTTATGGGGGGCTAGACGCCTTGTGGCTTGGGATATCCATTTTCCTTCAGGGCATCCTGACGGCCCATCTGATAAGCAGCTGTGACGACATCCCGAAAAGTTAACGAGCGAACGTAGGCGTTTTCCTTATCGGCTACTTCCAACAGCCAAACCAATGCGTCTCGATCGGTGCATGAAATGTTATGATCCCAGCCATCTCCAGTAAACGTACGAATGAGCTCACAAGCCCGCGCCAAGTCCTGTGCAATTTTTACCATTCGATCCTCGTTACCATCAGTCGACGTTCACGTTTTTTCCTGCGCTTCCTCGTCACCTTAAAAACGAGCAACGTCTCAAAGGATACAAGGGGTTTTTCATTGGAACTGTGAGGCCAAGTCAGGCAGAACCCAAAATCGTAATTTGAATAAGCCCTGCGTATCCTGAAGGATAGTCTCGATGATCATCAGATCATCACGCCTCTCACCCACCGATGCAGCAATGACGGTTAGAATAGATCCCAGCATATCGACAATGATAGCCGGGGGAGATGGTCGTAGCGCTTCACCTGTCAGCACAGCCATCGCGTTCAAGAAATAGGCGACCATCAAATGACCGGTTTCGGCTAGAGCAGATTGCGCCATCTCTTCCAGGGTGCTGGAATCGCCGGGCTCTTGCTCCATCAGAATGTCGGCTAGATTCAGGGCATCTTCCAACGAGAGGATCAAAAGAGCTTGACCACCGAGATCGCCGTGCATTTTGAGATAGATGCCCACCGTCTCATCTTCGGGATGACCGACGCCAGATGAGATTTCGCCAAGATGGACCACCCTGGCTTGAACGGTCCCCGTGGTGATATCCCGCTCTAATAAGTTGGACAAGCCTCGGGCGGCGTTGAGCAAAGCCGCCGACACCATAATTTCTACGCGCGATACGGAACCTACGTTGTACCAGGATGTGCCTTTTTTGTTCATAATCCAATCCTTTCCCGTTCCGTTATTCATAGTATACACTGCTCTTCGATCTATGCAAATTTCGAATTTCTCGTGGGCGAGAGCCTTTAGCCCAAGTAAGTCTCAAGTGAGCGGTGCCTAAATGCTGATTGATCGTAACTGCTCGCCTTGTGCCCGCGGCCGGATCACAATCCGGCCGCGAGCAGGCAGTGTATTGGCTTCTGATCACCTTGCCAATGGTGTGATCCGCTCTGCACACGTATGCTGAGCAGTTACGATTGATCAAGATGACGACCTGCTTTCATTCAAAAGTCGGGGGTTGCGTGCCACATCCCGTTGCCCACCCCTCTGAGCGGCGGGGCCTGAGTAGTCACGATTTTTGCCAATCAAGCATAGAGCGGAGCCGCCTCCTCTCCATAGATAAGGCGACTCCGCTCTAATGACGTAAAGAGGTATCATCTCAATAAACCGGGGCAAACTCGCTCGGGCCGGTCTCCTGACCGTGCCCGCTGTGGCTCGGTCGGGAGACCGGCCACAGCTCCCCAACTTATTGAGAAGATACGTCGTGGATTTATTCCACTTGCTCAGATTTCTCCTGAGGCGCCCAACGCTCCAGTTGGCGAGCTGCAACCTCCCGCCCGCCCAAACCGAAGGCCAGTGCTCCGGCGACAGCCACGGCGCCCAGGATCAGGCCAAAGGCCAGATTGACGATATCGCTGGCCAGACCCATCTCTCGTAAGGCCATAGCGCCAGCAAACACCAGGATGGCCCCTCGCGCCAATACCGCCAGCAGCCCAGCCTGCGCGACATCGCTGTCTCGAATGACGCCAGCGGCCAGGTTGGCCAGGTAGATGCCAACGCCGAAAATGAGCACACCCAGAATGACCTGACCGGCAAATACGGTGAATTGGTTCAACATGTTTGCGACCTGCCCGAAACCGAGCAAGTTGAAAGCCTCAATGGCGGCAAAGAGCATGATGCCCACCAATACGAGGTATCCGACAATCTGCGACGGGGCTCGTTCTTCCTCGGACGGTTCACGACCCAGCCCCAAACGCGCCAGGATAGTGTCGAAACCAATGCCAGCCAGGACTTTGGCGACCAGCTCTGAAACCACCCGAGCGACGATGTAAGCGACGAGCAGAACCAGGCTGGCGCCAAAGAGAGCGGGTAGTGCAGCCAGGATGGCATTCAGCATATTCGTCGCCGGTTGAGTGACCGCTGTCAGCGCCAGGGCATCCAACGCCGCGACGATGACGGGAATCAGGATCAGGACGTAGAGCACCAGGCCAATGATCCCCGATAACGTCTGCTCACCCAACACATCAGAGAGCCCGGTTCGCTCGCTCAAGCGGTCTGCACCGATAGCCGACAGCAAGTTGGTCACAATCTGCTGTACGATCCGGGCGATGAACCACCCGACGGCTATGATCAGCGCAGCGCCAAAGAGATTCGGCAAATAGCCGAGGGCCTGGTTGACCATGTCCTGGACCGGTCCAAGTAAGCCCTGCAAGGCTAACGAGTCCAGCACTGCCGGCAGGAACAGCAGAAAGACCAACCAATAGAGAGCGTTAGCCAGCGTGTCTGTGAGAGAAACTCCCTCATCCAGCCCAGCCTTGGCGCCGAGCCGTTCATCCAGGTTGATCGCGCCTAGCAAGCGCGAGACAGCCAGTTTCAGACCGGTCGCCAGCAACCAGGCCAGTATCAGGAGCAATCCCGCCCCCAGCAACCTGGGCGCGTACTCGAAGACCTGGGTCAGCAGCCGATTCAGCGGCTGCGTGATCAGTGTCAATCCCAGAGTCTCGAAGAAGGCGACTAAGACGAAGAGCATGATCAGATAGAAGATGCCCTTTCCAACCCATTGCTCAGTCTTCACCTCTTCAAACTTCTCTCCACCCGCGATCCATCGCGCCAAACGATCGTCCAGGCCAGTCCGCCGGAGCGTAGCCTTGACAATAGATGATACGATGAGGGCAACCAACCATCCAACGATCAAGATGATCAGAGCAGCAATGATACTCGGAATCGACCCCCCAAGAAGTTCTGCAATCTGTTCTAGTATGACCTGTCCCATAATTCTCTAATCTCCTTTCTTTATACCTAACCTGGACGAGCCAGAGCCAATAAGGAACCGTTGACCACCAAATTCTTGCTCGACGTACAAGGATTCTATGGGTTAGGCCCTAACCTGGACGAGCCAGAGCCAATAAGGAACCGTTGAC
>DSAR01000468.1 GCA_011046405.1 Chloroflexota bacterium
CTGATCGCCAGCACACAAATGCACAATCACACGCCAGAACGGATCGCCTTCCTGGAACAGGTCGGCTTCAGCCGCGTCATCCTGGCCCGTGAACTCAGCCTGGCCCAGATCCGGGCCATCAGCCAGGCAACGACGATCGAGTTGGAGGCTTTCATCCACGGCACGCTGTGCGTCAGCTACAGTGGGCAATGCTACATGAGCTACGCCATCGGCGGGCGGAGCGGCAATCGCGGCGAATGCGCCCAACCCTGTCGCCGGCTTTACAGCCTGGTTGATCGGGAGGGTCAGACGTTGGTCAGCGACCGGTATCTCCTCTCACTAAAGGACCTGAACCTGACCTCGCACCTGGCTGAGTTGATCGATGCCGGCGTCTGCTCCTTCAAGATTGAGGGCCGTATGAAGGACCAGGCTTATGTCACCAACGTAGTCAGCCACTACCGCCGTGAGATCGACCGGATTCTGGAAAGTCGGGGGCTATTGAAGAGCTCATCCGGCCAGAGTCAGATCGATTTCACGCCTGACCCGGTCAAGACCTTCAATCGGGGTTATAGCACGCACTTTTTGCACGATCGCGCCGAGTCGCCCGGCGCCATCGACACACCCAAAATGATCGGCGAGCTCGTGGGTCGCGTCGTCGCCGTGGGCCGGCGCACTTTCACGTTGGATACTGCCGTCCCACTCCACCCGGGCGATGGGATTTGCTTTTTTGACCAAAATCACCGGCTGGGCGGCACACTGGTCAACAAAGTGCGCGCTCGGGTCGTCACGCCCAACCAGATAGTGGGTATCAAGCCGGGCACGCTGATCTACCGCAACCACGACCACGCTTTCCTGAAGGAGTTGGAGAAAAGCCACGTCGAGCGCACAGTCGGCGTACGGCTCGAACTTGGCGAGACCGCCACCGGACTCACGCTCTCGGCCGCCAACGAGGATGGTAACATCGCCACCGTCGAGATGGCCAACGAAAAAGCTCGGGCCAGAAAACCAGATCTGGCGCTCTCAAACGCTCACGAGCAACTGCGCAAAATGGGCGGTACGGCATTCCGATTCCAGGGGTTGGACGTTCAATGGCGAAATGTCTACTTCGCGCCGTTTTCTGTCTTAAACGAACTGCGCCGTCGGGTATTGGAGGAACTGCTGGACGTCCGTCTTCAAAATCGGCCGATTGCCCGGCAATTGCTCGTCAAGAACGACGTGGCGTATCCCGCCCAACGACTCTCCTACCGGGGCAACGTCCTCAACCAACAAGCTGCCGCGTTCTATCGCCGTCACGGCGTCGTGGAGATCGAGCCAGCCATCGAGTCAGGCCTGGACGTGCAAGGGCGAGTCGTCATGCGCACCCGGTACTGCATCAAGCACCAAGTCGGCCTGTGTCCCCGGCTGGATGATCCCCCCGCCATCCAGGAACCGCTCTACCTGGTCGACGAGGACGAGCATCACTACGAACTCCGCTTCGATTGCGTCGCCTGTGAGATGGAAGTGCTCGCCTTTGGCTAAGTTGGCCTCCTGATCGCTGCCACAGGCAATCATCTGCAGCAAAGCGATTCTCATGACTCTCAATACCGATCTCATCTAATCCATCCCCACACTGATGATGTAAAGCGCCTCCTCCTCGCCATTCACGCCCAGCAAGTCATTGAGGGCTTCATCAAGGAATGCGCCCACCGGGCAGGCGCCCAACCCCATTGAGGCAGCTGCCAGGCAGAGGTTCTGCCCGATGTGGCCCGCCTCCAGCATGACGGAGCGGTACGCGCGCTCCCGGTATTTCCAGCGGGTGCGTTGGAAAATCGCGGAGAGAACGAAGCAGACGTTGGCCTGCCCCAGGAAGGCCTGCCCCAATCCTACCCGCGTTATAGCGGCGCGGCAGTCCTCTGCCGCAGCAATTCGAGCCCGTGTGTCTGCACGGCGTAATGGTAGATCCCCGGCTCCAGCCCGGCGACGTCATGCGCCACGGCGTACAACTCGATGGGATAGAGCGCCCCGGCCGAGGGGGCTGCGCGGAAGTCCCACCGCTCCTCGGTGATGCCCTGGGCAGCGTGAAGCAAATACGAGAGTTGCTCCAAGGGCAGGGATCCATCCGTATAATCCCGCACCGAGCGGCGCGTCTCGACCGCCTCTTCCATTGACAAACCCCGAAAGCCTCTTGGATCAGGCAGGGTGATCTGTCGAGCGTCGGGATAGGTCTTGTAGCGCTCCGGCTGTGTGCCCCAGTCGAGCAGGGCGCCCAGAGCCTGTAAATAACCCGGCTTGCTCCACTGATGGTACAACTCACCCAGATCGGTATCCTCACCGGGGCGTTCGAGCACCCGTCGACGGGGTAACAGACGTCCCAGGATAAAGCCCCCCACGGCTGCCAGGCCGGAGATGACAAAGTCCCTTCGTCCTCGCGCGGGCGAACGTTCAGCCGGCGTCTCCGGTCGCTCGCGGCGTTTACGGAGCCCCAATCGCTTCCGGAGATAAGCCATCACCTTTCGCCAATTGAGGGCCAGGTGCACCGTCGCCAGCGCAGCAGTGACGTAACCGGCTGCAGGATGTAAAGCAAACTGCGGGAAGCCAAAGACGTCAGCCACCAGCCCACTGAACGTCACATATAGGCCACTGACGAGCATGGCAACGATCACCAGATAATCCAGGTCTTTTCGTCTCATAACACCCCTCTCTCATACTTCTCAAAACACCTCCATCTGATCCCGGACATCGAACCCGTCATTTTCCAACAGGCTGACCGCCAGGCAGAGAGCCATCGAGTATCTTCTCAATAAACCGGGGGCTTGTTTGTACTTGTGGCTCTCTGTTAGTTCACCTGCTCGGCTTAGCAAGCGGTCAATTTTTCGCCACGAATGACACGAATTGTCACTAATCTTTGGGTTTTTCGTGTTAATTCGTGCAAACCTGTCCTGAGCGTAGTCGAAGGATTCGTGACTAATCTCTCACCGTGGCCATGCGAAATCCCAAAGAACCTTAAAACTGAAATTCGTGGCATCCGTCCATTCGTGTCATTCGTGATCCAAAGATGTCGGCCCCTCTTTACCAACAAGATCACACTCAGCCCAAGCCGGGGCGTCCCACGGCGGTGAAGGTCAGTACCGTCTCCAGGTAGATGTGCTTCCCCCATCCGCCCTTGACGGGTGCCGTTCGATCCTCACGGGTCACGTGTACCTCGACCTGCTCAGCGCCAGCCCGACGGGCCTGCTCGGCCAAGAGCCCCGGCACGACGTCTTCTGCATAGGCGACGCTTTGCACCAGGTTTTCGAAATCGCGCACGCCGTCGGGCAGGTGGACGCGGAATTCACGCCGCTCTCCCGTCAGAGGCTGAACGAGCACGCGCATCTGCTGCACCACGCCGCCGAGCACGGCCCCCAGGGCATTCGCCACACCAGCGTGTTCGGGGATGAGCAGTTCGGTGTGCAAGCGCTCGGCTGCGGGAGGTGCATAGACCTCGACCGGCGCGCCGATGGCCACAATGGGCTGTTTGAGCGTCAGACGACAATCCAAACTTGATTCCCCGGGACCATTCAAAGCGCGGGTCAGGAGCGCGCGGGCGCTCGGCTCCCCCTCCCAGTCCGGCAGGATACCCTCATCGCCCAACGCCTTGCTGACCAGCGCCCGGGCCACACGATCAGAGACGTCGGCTACCACCCGCTCGCACAGCGTCCGGGGTGAAAGCCCCGTCTGCCGCGCCAACAGCCTGGCGCCCAACGCTGCCGCCTCGGTGCACCAGGGCCGGAATTGCCCTAGGACGTGAAGCGCGTCAGTGGGCGTGAAGCCAGCTCGCAGAATCAATTGTTGGTCGACCAGGCGCTCGATTTGCCGTCGCACCAGAAAACCGTAGCGCCCCCGGTCTGTCAGGGCGATCAGCGACTGCGGCCCATCCACCAAGTAATCGATCAATTCCCGATCCTCGGGCGGCATAGCGCGGCTGACCCGTCGCTGGAGCAACACGAATTGGCCCGCCAGATCGTGCTCTCGCTCCTCGTCCACCTGACGCTGTAGCTCGTCCAGCACCTGAGGATATTGCGAGGCCAACAGACAGAGCGGAATCACCCGCCTGGGGCCAATCGACAATCCGTCGCTGTCCACGAGGCTCGCGCCGCCAACCGTCACCTGGCTATCGCCACCCAACCCCACGGTATGCACGTCCACCGCCTGGACCATTGTCCGCCACCGGCCAACCTGCGCGCCCTCGGGGTTGATCCGCGGGCGCCCATCCTTCAACATAGCGATGTCCGTCGTCGTACCGCCGACGTCCACCACCCAGACGTCGCGCCGGCCCGAAAGACGCCACGCACCAATCACACTAGCTGCTGGTCCCGAAAGAACGGTCTCGATGGGGCGCAGCATCGCCCATTCAGCCCGCACCAGCGAACCATCCCCCTTGACCACCATCAGGGGCGCATCGACCCCCAGATCGGCCAACGTCTGCCGCACGGTGAGCGTCAGTTCCTGCAACAACGGGATCAAGCGGGCATTGAGCGCCACCGTCGTCGCCCGGCGCACCGAGTTCAAGCGGGTGGTCAGCTCGTGCCCGCAGGCGACCGGCAGATCGGTCAGCTCCCGCACCATCTCGCGCGCCCGCCGTTCGTGGGTCGGATTCCGCACGCCGAAATAACCGGAGATGGCGAAAGCCTCCACCTGATCGCGATAGGCCAGGATCGCCTCCCGGACGGCTGCCTCGTCCAACGGTTCGACCTCGTCGCCGGCGCCGTCGTGTCCCCCGCGCACGTGAACGACGTTGGGCGTCGCCAGTTCGCGCTCGAAACCGTATTGTTCCAACAGATCCTGGTCGTAGCCGATGAGCAGAAGGCAAATCGGACTGCCGCGCCCCTCGACGCTGGCGTTGGTCGCCAACGTGGTGGAAAGGGCCACCAGGTGCACGTCGCCGGGCGCGACATCCTCTCTATCGAACACTGCCGCCGCTGCGTCATGGATTCCCAGCGACAAATCGTGGTGGGTCGTCAGCGCCTTGGCTGCAGCCAGCACCGTAGCGCTCTCGTGATCCACCAAGGCGGCGTCGGTGTATGTGCCGCCAGTATCAATCCCTAATGCAATGGACATATGCCCTTCCCGATAAACGTGAGCCAGCGAGAGACGATCTCGCTGGCCCTATTTTAACACATCTTTTACACAGAGCTACTCAGAGGAGACATAGAGACTCGCAGGGGTAACCGTTCAGGGGGGCGTATGTCGTTAGTAAAAGAACATGGGTTACAGGATTATCGGATCGTTTTGATTTTCCGACATGTTCTCGCTCCCGGAGAACCGATCCGTTAATCCCCCGAATCCGTGTTCTTTTTATACGCCTCCCTGAATGCTTACTCGCAGAGAACTGAAACTAAAGTTTTTCTCCGTGCATCTCCGTGAAAGGCTCTGCGCCTCTCAGTGTAACTATAATGTAACTGCTCAGCCTACGTGTGCAGTGCGGATCACAATCCGCGTCGATGGTGCAAGGGCCATCATGGGTGGTGACGGAAGCCAACACGTCGCCTGTAAACTGCCGGATTGTGATCCGGCGGGC
>DSAR01000450.1 GCA_011046405.1 Chloroflexota bacterium
CCCTGGACGTCGTCGCCAGCGAGATCGTGGGGCTCGAACAGGAGCGGAACCCGGTGCTGGCGGCGGCCAAGCGGCGCGGCCTCTACCCCCACCGCCTGGATCACGTCCGCGTCGTGGGGGCCGCGTTGGACGACCTTCGCATTGCCAACTTCGAGATACCGGCCACTTTTCTCCAGGGAGCGGGCTTCGCGCGTCTGAACTGGCTGATGCCCTTCTTCCGGCGGGCGGCGTCGCTGCGCCCTCACGTGATGACCGAGCGATGCATCGCGTGCGGCGCGTGCCGGGAGGCCTGCCCGGTGGGCGCGATCGAGATCTTGGATGGGACACAGGCGCGGATCGAGCATCGAGACTGCATTCGATGCTATTGTTGTCACGAGATGTGCCCGCAGGACGCCATCCGGTTGCGGCGAAGTTTATTGTATCGGTTGTTGAATGTACCTTCTCAATAAGTAGGGGAAGATGGGGTGTATGCGGGCGGCAAAGCCGCCCGCATACACCCCGCCCCCCGGTTTATTGAGAAGATGCTGTTGAATCGCTAGTTACGAGGAGGTGGAGATGTCTGCACTCGGTATCTGGTTTGTGATTTGGGTACTCATCGGCGTGGTCGCGGGCGCCCTGGCCAGCGTCGTCAGTTCGGAGGAGCCGCCCTATGGCCTGGCGGTCGACGTCGTCGTCGCTGTGTTGGCGACGGTCGTGACGGGGTTGATCGATTATTACGTCTTGCGAGCGGTTGAAATCGGCGGAACCATCGCCTTCGTGATCATGGTGCTGGAACCGCTCTTTGGCGCAGCGATCTTTCTGTGGCTGCTGCGCGTCATCAAGCGGAGACGGGGGAAATAGCCCGTGATGTCATCGTCTGGTTCGCAAGCAAAAGCAGAGACCCACGAGCGGATCCTTCAAGCCGCCCTGGCCTGTTTCAAGCGCAAGGGATACAACCATACCACGATGGACGACATCGTCGCTGAGAGCGGCCTGAGCAAGGGGACGCTTTATTGGCATTTCGAGAGCAAGGATGATCTGTTAACGGCGGTGTTTACGTCTACTTTCGAGGCATTTGGCGAAGATGCCATTTCTGACATCATATACCACGAGACAGCCACCGAAAAGCTGCGCGCGATGGCACAAGGGGCGGCCGATTTCAGCGAATCGCTGCTTGGGTATTTTAGCCTGTTCATCGAATTCTGGATCTCGAGCGAGCGCCGCGAGGAGACCAGTCACATCTGGTACGATTTGTTGGAACAGTATCAGCGCGTGCTGGCAGCGATCATCGAGGAGGGGATCCAAAACGGCGAGTTCCGGCCGGTCGATGCAGAGTCCCTGGCGTGGGCATTCCTGGCCGCTTACGATGGGTTGGCGGCCTACGCCGAATTTGTGCCGGATATAGATTTGCAACGGATTAGCCAGACCTTCGTCGATACGATCCTGGATGGCTTGCAGTCCGATGCGGGAAAAACTAAGCCATGACGCCGAATCGCAATCCACACCACATTTGTACCTGGCTACCGGCGGCTGCGTGTGAGGGTTGTCGTCTTGACAAACGGCTCAAATGTCGCTTCGACCGGGCGGATCTGTTGCACTTCTTCGGGATGTTCGTCGGCTTCGCCTTGCCGGCCATCATCGGCGTGATCCGGGGCGGCTACGGCTGGTACCTCCTGGGATGGGCGGCGTTCTGTCTGCTTTTCTTCGAGCTATGGGAGATCCGTATCCTGTGCAGCCACTGCCCGTATTACGCTGAAGAAGGTCGAGTCTTACACACTGCATCGCCAACTACGGTTCCCTGAAAGTTTGGAAATACCAACCTGGGCCGATGAACACTGCAGAGAAGATCCAGCTTTTCATAGGAGGAAAATGATGACGAAGCGCTTTCATGGTGTGACCAGTTTGGTGCGGGTGGCTGTAATAGGTATTTATTACTTCAGCGGCACCGGCAACACCGCCTGGGTGGCGCGCCAATTGGCGGCGCGCCTGATCGATCTGGGGGATGAAGTGACGCTCACGTCGTGCGAGCATGCCTCGGCTTTGGACGTCGACCCGGCGGCGTACGACGTCGTGGGCGTTGCGTTCCCAGTTCACGCATCCTTCGCCCCCCTCGTGTTCCGCGATTTCCTGGACCGGCTGCCGCCCGGTGAGGGAAAGCCATTGTTCGCCCTGACCACGGCCGGTTACGCGGCTGGCGACACGGCCTGGTACGCCGCCCAGCCGTTGCAGGCGAAGGGTTACGATCCGTTTTTGTTGGCCAACGTCAAGATGGGGAATAACTTGCACCTGCCACTGCTCTCGCCTTTACCGGTCACGCCGCCGGAGAAAATGGAACCGCTCCTGTACCGGGCGCGGGCGAAGATCGCTCAACTGGCGAATCTGATTCAACAGCGCGAGCCTTACGAGGAGGGCGTTGGCCTTACAGGACGTGCATTGGGCATCGTACAGCGCGGACTCGTCGAGCGCTTTGAGGATCTGGCGTTCAAGGGGTTCTGGGCCGACGAGACGTGTACCCGGTGCGGGTGGTGCGTTCGGCATTGCCCGGTTCACGCCATCGAGATGACCGAGACGGAGGTCGCTTTCGGGGATAAATGCATCATCTGTATGCGGTGCTACAACTTCTGCCCCGTCCAGGCCATCCAGTTGACCGAGGCGACGAGAGACGCCGAAAAGTACCGCCGCTACTCAGGTCCCGAGGGCAAGCCGTATCCTGCCGATTCTGTTGGCCCACCCATCTTTCGAGTGGGGTGAAGGAGAATTCATATGTCACTGCGTCGCCTGCAAGCCATGATTCGCAAAGAGATTCATCACATCATGCGGGATCGGATGACGTTGAGCCTGGTGATATTGACGCCGGCCATCACCCTGTTCATCATGGCATACGCGCTGACGACCGACATAAAAAATGTACCCATCGCCGTGCTCGACCACGAGCGCAGCGCGACCTCGCGGGCCTTCGTCCAGCGAATCACCGAGGGGGATGACCTGTCCCTCCACGCCCACGCCGAGTCGTTGGCCTAACTGGAGGGACTGCTGGTGCGCGGCGCGATCAAGGCCGCCGTCGTCATCGACCCGACGTTTGGGGATGACGTGCTGACGATGCGGGGCCTTCCGTTGCAGATCCTCATCGACGGCACCGAGCCGCAGAGCGGCGCCTTCGCCATCGATCACATCTGGGGCCGGGCCGAGGTCTTCGTCGTGGAGATGTTGGACGAGCAGATCCGGTCAATCGGCGCTGGCGCATCCCTGGCCTCACTGCAACCGATCGACCTGCGCGTGCGCACACTCTATAACCCGGGGCTGAAATCTCGGAACGACCTGATACCGGGCTTGATCTCCATGGTCTTGGGCTTTCCGGCGCTGTCGGTCGCCCTGACCCTGGCCCACGAACGGGAGCACGGGACGCTGGAACAGATGATGACCACGCCGGTCAAGCGGCTCGAGCTCCTGCTGGACAAGATGATCCCCTACGTCGTCGTCGGGTTGTTCAACGTCATCGCAATTCCCATCCTTTCGATGATCGCCTTCCGCGTCCCTTTCAACGGCAGTTTCCCGTTGTTTTTCTTCCTCTCCGCGATTTTTCTGTTCGCGATGCTGGGCATGGGGATGGTGATCGGGGTGTTTATCCGGACTCAGCCGGCCGCCCTGGCCCTCTCTTTCCTGTTGATCTTTTTCCCCGGTTCCTTTTTGACCGGCATATTTTTCCCCCTGGCGTCGATGCCGGACGAGATGCAGATGGAGGCCATGCTGTTGCCGGGGACCCATTACGCCAAGATCACGCGCGGCGTCTTCCTCCCCGGCGTGGGGCTGGACGTGCTCTGGCCCTCCGGCGCCGCCCTGCTGGCCCTGGGGCTCGTGTTTATGACGATTGGCGCGGTGTTCTTCAAAAAGAAACTGTGATGGAAAGTGTGCAAGTGGGCAAGTTGCAAGTGGGCAAGTGGGCAAGCGACCTGTAACTTGCAAACTTGCAACTTCCCGAAGGGAGTCCCATGTTCATACGAATCTGGTCGATCGTCGTCAAGGAATTCATACAGCTCATCAGGGATTGGTGGATGCCGGCCTTCATGCTGTTCGGTGGGATGTTGGAGTTGCTGATGGTGGGGTGGGCCACGTCGCGGCCGATGGTCAATTTGCCGTTGATGGTGCTGGACCAGGACCGCAGCGCTGCCAGCCGGCAGGTACTCGTCGCCCTGGAGAACACCGGCACGTTCGCGCGTCACGACCACGCCGGGAATATGGCGGCGATCCGGGAGGCCCTCGATCGAGGAGAGATCAACGCCGCCGTGGTGATTCCGCCCGGTTTCGGGGCCGAACTCGAATCCCCGGTAGGAGAGCCGACGCTGGCGATCCTGCTCAACGGGGCCGAGAGTATCCCGGCCCGGGAATCGCTGCGGGCGGTGGAAGGCGCGATCCGGGAGATGGGGCAGGAAATCGCCCTGCGACGCCTGGGGGTATCGCCGAACTATCTCTCCAATTTCGTCCCCAGCCTGCGCGTCTGGTTCAACGAGACCCTCAGCGAGGCCCTGTACACGACGCCGGCCGAGTTGGGATTGATGCTGGAGTTCACGGTGCTGCTCTTCGCCGCGCTCTCCTTCTCCCGCGAGCGGGAACTGGGCACCCTGGAGCAACTCCTGGTGATGCCGCTCTCGTCGCTGGAGATCATCGTCGGCAAGGCTATCCCCGTCGTGCTCATCGGCTTCTTCGATTTCCTGCTGTTGCTTGGCATGACCCACGTGGCCTTTGGCGTGCCGGTCAGGGGCTCGTTGACGCTCCTGCTCGTGCTGGCCTTCGGTTACGTGTTGGTGGAACTGGGCAAGGGCATGGTCATCTCAGTGCGGGCGCACACCCAGCACCAGGCTTTCCTGGTCGTGCTGATGGTGGGGATGGTGGACTTCATGTTCACCGGTTACGCCGCGCCGGTCGAGTCGATGCCCCGGGTGATGCAACTGTTGGCCAATTTCATTCCGGCCTACCATTGGCTCACCATCCTGCGGGGGATCCTGCTCAAGGGAGCCGGATTGGACGTGTTGTGGCCCCACGTCTTGGCGTTGGCGGGTTTGGGGGCGGTCATCGGGAGCTTTCGCTGTATTACGTGCGGCGGGCCTTGGATTGAAGTGTGTGGTGAGTGTTACGAGGATTTTGATCAGCTTTGCTTCATCGAGTAGGACTGATGGAAACGATATGAGGTTGGATGGTCTTCAGATGCTCGGATTCTTTCTGCCGAACGTGATACAGGTCCCAACGCATTTGCATATTCATCCAGAAGTCTGCCGAAACGCCAAAGAACTTTGCCAAGCGCAGAGCGGTGCTCGGAGTCATTCCTCTGCGTCCGTTGATCACTTCGTTGACTCTTTGATACGGCACGTGGATAGCCCGCGCCAAGTCCCGTTGAGTCAGGGCCATCGGCTTAAGAAATTCCTCCAGCAACATCTCACCAGGATGAGTCGGCGGTCGATTTGTTGGTATTCGAACCATAATTTTCTCTTTCCGTTTGAGGGTTTTCTCAGTGATAGTCTAC
>DSAR01000036.1 GCA_011046405.1 Chloroflexota bacterium
CAGCGCGTAAAAATCACGCATTGCAAAACCTGCCTTCGCAGGTTAGTTTATAGTCGGCGTAGGCCGACTTTGCAGTTGTGGCCCGCGAATTTATTCGCCGGGGACAAATGTGCCATTGTCAAGTTACATACAAGCGGTGCTTCTGGATGTACACTTCAATTTGGGGAGGGGTGAGGTAGCGTAGGGGCAGGCTCTCTCTCACGCGTCGCCGGAGGTCGGTGGATGAAATATCGAGGCTGGGAACATCCAACCAGGACAGGCGCTCCGGAAGTCTAGGCAATGCCCTGGTCAACTCGTCCACGTCCGGCTCGTAGCCAGGGCGTCGCATCACAGCCAATCTGACCTGTTCGAGGATACCGGCGGGATCGCGCCAGGAGAGGAGTTGGGCCAAACTGTCGCCTCCCAGGAGAAAATAAAACGTCGCTTCCTGGTATTCATCCCGTAACAAGGACACGGTATCGACGGTATAGTGCGGGCCGGGACGATCCAAATCGACACAGGAGAGCGCGAAAGCATCGCTGTCTGCCGTGACCGTTCGTACCATCGCTACCCGGTGATCTGTGTGCGCGGGCGTTTGCCCTGATTTGAGCGGTTGTTGACCTGCTGGCGCGAAAAGGACCCGGTCGAGTTTCAACTGTACCCGGGCGTTCTCGGCCAACGCCAGGTGACCGTAATGGGGCGGATCGAAGGTGCCTCCCAAAATGCCCAAAGTTCTGAAGGGGGCTCTGGGTGATGGGGATGGGTATGAGGAAGAGAGTGACATATCTACTCCTCCCAGACAAATTCTCTATCGCCGATGCAGACCGTATCCCCTGGCTGTACCCCTGCCTCCTCCAACGCCTCGGCCACGCCCATCCGCTCCAGCGTGCGTTGAAAACGTCGCACTGCCTCGTCCAGGTTCCAAATTGTGGTCGCCGCCATGCGTTCCACCCGTGTGCCGTGCACCCGCCAGCGCTCTTCTCCATCTTCCCCCTCTTCCCATTCGACGAAGAACGCGCGCTCGTCGTCCTCCAACCGGAAGACGGGCAACGCTTCGGGCGGTGTCTCCTCTTCCTCGATTTCGTCCAGCATCTGCACAGCGCGGTAGAGCAACTCTCGCGTCCCCTCGCGTGCCAGGGCTGAGACGGGCATCACCGGGAACCCTCGTGCCTCGATCGCTTCCTCGATCTCTGGCCAACGCTCGGCCACCAACGGATCGTCCATTTTGTTGAACGCCACCAACTGGGGCTTATCGAGCAGTCGGTGGCCGAAGGAGGCCAACTCGTGATTGATGGCGTCGAAATCGGCCACCGGATCGGTCGCGTAACCATCCAACAGGTGGATCAACACCCGCGTGCGCTCGATGTGGCGCAAGAATTCGTGTCCTAATCCCTTGCCCTCGGCGGCGCCCTCGATCAGGCCAGGGATGTCGGCCATCACGAATTCGGTCTGCGGGTCGAGGACGACTACGCCCAGGTTGGGTTGAAGAGTGGTGAAGGGATAGGGCGCAATTTTGGGGCGGGCGGCCGTCGTCGCAGCCAACAAAGTCGATTTGCCTGCGTTGGGCACGCCGAGCAGCCCGACGTCTGCCAGCAATTTTAACTCCAGGCGCAACCAACGCTTTTCCCCCGCCACGCCGTGCTCGGCGACGCGGGGCGCCTGGTTGGTCGAGGTCGCAAAGCGCGCGTTACCTCGCCCGCCGCGCCCCCCCCGGGCCACGACGAGTTCTTGCCCCTCTTCGGTCAGATCACTCACGATCTCCCCGGTCTCAGCGTCGTAGATGACGGTGCCGGGCGGCACCGGCACGCGCACGTCGTCGCCATAGGCGCCGTGCTGCTTTTTACCGCGCCCGTGCTCGCCATCGTCGGCCCGGAAGTGACGCTGCTTGGTAAAGCGGTAAAGCGTGTTCAGATGACGATCCACGTAGAGCACCACGTTTCCACCACGCCCACCATCGCCCCCGGCTGGGCCGCCATAGGGCACGTACTTCTCGCGTCGAAAGGCGACGCATCCATCGCCGCCATCGCCGGCTTGCACGAAGATCTTTGCCTCGTCGAAAAACATCGCCAGCACTCCTGTCTCCAACAAGCCGCGTAGAAACGCAGACCGCGCGTACGGCTACGCCAAACAGGCGGCTATCGGTTCAAGTTCACTGAGACCAAAAGAAGGATACCGCAAAAGAAGAAGATGTCAAGAGGATATTGATGCCAGGCCAAAAAAACCGGGCGCCTCCCGGTTTAGCTCAAACCCGAAGGCGCCAACTTAAAAAGGCGGGGAGGCAGGGATTCGAACCCTGGGTGGAGCTATAAACCCCACAACCGCTTAGCAGGCGGCCCCAATCAGCCACTCTGGCACCTCCCCGGAATCAAATATCCAGTTGTTATGGCGGAGGGAGAGGGATTCGAACCCTCGGTGACCTTGCAGCCACAACGGTTTTCAAGACCGTCGCCTTCGTCCACTCGGCCATCCCTCCAATGAAATTGTGAACGTTGCCGACTGTCATTATACCACTATTTTTCATTTTGACCACTTTCCCACTTGGGAACGTTACGTGCTTGGGACAGCCTCCTGTATATAATATCTCCAACGACTCCTTGTACTTTAACAACCGCATAGCTGACTCTGCTGAAAAGATGTGGGGGCACGACCAACTCCTGGAGCGAGAGGCCGCCGTGGACGTCGTTGTAGGGCCCCGGCGTGCGGAAACAACCCACCCCCCTGGGGAACCACGCTTGCAGATCATCACTGTGAGGCACGGGAAAGCACAGTTGATCGGTGCGTCCTAACCGGCGTCCAATGAGTGCTGGATGCTGTTTTGCCAGCGCATAACTAACTGCGAGCAGCGGAGGCGATAGATTGGTTCGGCCAACCGCTCGACATAGGGGAAGTCGATCATCTCGTAGCCGTGTTCCTGGAGGACGATCTCGACGCGCTGGTAAACGAAGGTGAGGATGAGGTGCGCGGCCAATCGTTGGGCGATGGTCTCGGCATCCTCGTCTGGCGCAGCGGAAAAGCCATAGGCGCTCTCCATCTGGGCGAACTTGATCATACTAGCATCCTTCCCCTTGGAGAATCTCCACGAACTGCCGTGGCGTTACAACGCGAACTCCTTCGTAATGATTGAGCACCAGGAGATCTTGATCGCCGCTGACGATGTAATCGGCGCTTCCCTCGACGGCACACGTAACCACAGCGTCGTCCTCGGGATCGCGGGTAACGCCGAGTAGCTGAAGTTTTTCTGGGACGACCTCGGCCTGGGAGAGCAGCGCCGCCAGGAGCGCGGCCAGCTCGTCCTCGGTCACCTGTAAGCGCTCGGCGATGCGCGGATACTGGAAGACGTGCACCAGCTCGTCGACCAGGTAGAGGGAAGTCACGAGCGTGAACTGGCCCTCCAGCCACGCATCCAGCGCCTGGCGCGGCGCTCCCTTGGTCCCCATCAACCCGCTGACGAGGACGTTGGTGTCGAGCACCGCCCTAACCGGCATCCGCCTGGCCCTGCTGGTAGAACTCGGCCCGCGCCTCCTCAATCAAAGCGTCCAACGCCTCGGCGTCTACCGTCTGGCTGCGGGCGCGGAGATCCGCGACGACCTCGCGCAGCGAGGCCGAGGCCTGTCGCCGCTTCGCCTCTTCAAGTAGCTCGAAGTCCGCCATGCTGACGATTGCCGCCGTCGGCTCGCCGAACTTTTCCACGACGTACTGCGCCTGCCCGTACCCGACCTCGTTGAGCACGCGCTTGATTTCAGCTCGCAGGTCCGATGACGAAATGGTCTTTAGCATTTGCCCCTCCACTGTCCACCCCCAGTGAATAAATTGTACAAAGTATACAATCTGCCCTCTTTGTTCAATTATAGCAAAAACATCATCGTAGAGCAAGCCACATCGTATAAGGGAAAACGCAGTAGTTCTGGAGCCTTCTAAAGTTGAAAAGCTTCAGTGCGCTTTTAGGGGCGCTGAAGCACCTACTACGAACAAGCCCCCGGTTTATTGAGAAGATACAGAAGATACCTGTTCGGCTTTCTGCGCCAACTTCTGACGCAAACTGCGCACAATTGCGTCCTGCGTAGCGAGTGTCTCCTCGTCGGCTGCCAGGGGCGTCAGAAGCGCCATGATCTGCTCCATCGCCTCTAGCAACGCTTCATCCAACTGTTCTGAAGGGATCTCGGCTTTCCCCTCGGTGACCAACGGCCCCAGCAGGGCCAGGGCCCATCGCCAACTGGAACTGGCCAGGGCGTCGAACTGACGCTGAAAGCTGTCGATGATCAAATCTATTTCCTCTGGGCCGTATTCTCGATACCCCGCCAGCAGCGAGAAGTGAATGAGGCCAGAGACAAATAATGCCGCATCTCCATCTTCCCACACCTGATCCAGCAACGTTCGAATGTACACTTCAGCCGCGTCAGTCAGCAATAGCGGATGCGCCTCGATATACGCCACCGCATCACCCGCATCCTGGAGAACGAGATAATCAACCGCGATTACCCCTAAACGGCGATACCTGATGGCCTGATAACCCAGCCAGAGCAAAAACAGCGCCAACAACGCGCCAACGACGCCGAGCACCCACCATACTATCGTCACCCTTCACACCATCTTCTTGTAGCGCAGCAACGCGCCTGCTTGCAACGGCATGATGTTCACCTGCACCCCGTCGTCGAGCACGGGATCGTAAGACCCCGCCCCCGGTGCGAGCGCTGCTCCAACTCCACCTGGACCTCCTCCACCACGGCGCTGTGCTGGTTCAGGTGCCCATCCTGCCCAAAGAGATCGAGGTCGCTGCCCACCGTCGACCGGATGAAGAGAAAATCCTCGCGCTCCTCCTCCCACGGCGCGCCGATGCGTCGCTCGACTTCATCACGGAAGTGATCGTAGTGGCTAATCTCTCACCGCGACCATGCGAGATCCCAAAGAACCAAAAATCCGAGAAACGCTTGAAAAAATGGAGGGCGCTTTCCAATGATGGAAGCGCCCTCCGCAATGATAAAACCTATCAAAAAGTCGGGGCGCCGGGATTTGAACCCGGGACCTCTACGTCTTCAGGAATAATCCCAAAATCACCCAATTTTACCCTGTTCCGTGTGAAAATATGCCGGAAGTTCAATGTTACGCTTAATGCAGTCGCAAAGCGCATCTTGCCCAACCCACAAGGGTAGTTAGATCTCCAGTATCAAGCAAAAAATCAGTAGATAAAAAAGGAGAGAGTTATGTCCTCAGGTAATCAAATTAGCCGAAAACAATGCAACGTTCAGTTGCCCAAAAACCTGGTCGATGAATTGAAAGCCGAGGCCCATCGTCTGACTGGTCATCGGCGGAGAGGCTTCTCTGATCTTCTCGCCATCTGCGCCAGCTATGGATGGGACGCCTACCAACTTGGGAAACTGGCCGTTGATCGAGAGGCCAAAGTTGTGAGCTATCACTTGATCAAACATGAGGAATGAGAAAGGTGGAACAACAATGACCCCCTGGAACATCCCCCAAGCCTTTATGTTGCGCGTCATCGCCCTGGCCCTCGACGCCG
>DSAR01000033.1 GCA_011046405.1 Chloroflexota bacterium
CATAGTTTTTTCCTCCTGTGTTGGTATGTTGGTATATTGGTATGTTGGTATATTGGTATATTGGTATATTGGTATATCGGTATATCGGTCTACCGGTCTACCAGTCTACCAGTCTACCAGCAGTCTACCAGTCTACCAGCAGTCTACCAGCAGTCTACCAGTTTACCAGTCTACCCAGTCTACCACCTAAGTGTGCTCGTGAAAGCCGCGCCCCGTCTTCTCGCCTAGATGCCCGGCGCGGACGCGCAACTTGATCGGGCGGGCGGGACGGAATCGGGGTCCCAGCGCCTCTTGCAGTTCTTGCAACGTTTCCAGAACGACGTCCAGGCCGATCTTGTCGGCGATGAGCAGCGGACCCACCCGCTCTCCCTCGTAGGTCATCCCAGTACCGGCGACCATCGACATATCGATGTCGGTAAGGCTGGCGATGTTTTCCTGGATGCACAGGGCCGCCTCGTTAATCAGCGGGAACATGAGCCGTTCCACACTGAAGAGGGTGCCGGTCGGGACTTCGCCCGCAGACTGAAGCGCCTCGATCATCTCATTGACCTGGGCGGATTCGCCGCCGGGATGGTCGTAAAATCCCGCGCCCGATTTCTCGCCCAGCCGGCCCGCTTCCAGCAACTTGAAGAACAGTTTGGCCGGGGCCATACGCTCGCCGTACTCTTCGTACAGATACTCGCCCACATGTCCACACACGTCGATCCCCAGCATGTCCATCAGTGTGAAGGGCCCCATCGGCATACCCCACGCCGTCACGGCCTGGTCGATCTCGGCCGCCGTCGCCGCCCCTTCCTCGAGCGCCTTGGTCGCCTCGTTGAGGTAGGGCATCAAGAGCCGGTTGACCAGGAAACCGGGACATTCCTTGACCACCACCGGGATCTTGCGCAGGCTCTCGGTGAACATCACCACGTCGTCGATGGTCTCCTGCCCAGTATCGAGGCCGGGAATGACCTCGACCAATTTCATCACGTGGGCCGGGTTGAAGAAGTGCATGCCGATCATCTTGTGGGGTTTGTCGGTCGCCGCCCCCATCTCCGAGATCGAGAGGGCCGACGTATTGCTGGCGAAGATTGTCTGTTCGGGACAGGCCTCCTCCAATTCCTTCAGCACCGCTTGCTTGATCGCCATCTTCTCCGGCACCGCCTCGATGACGATGTCGACGTCCTCGAACTCGTCGTAGGTCAGCGTCGGCGTCACCAGGTCCAGCTTCGATTGCATCTCGCTGGCGCTCATCTTGCCTTTATCCACCCGGCGCTGGTAGATGGAACGAATCTTCTCCATCCCCAGATCCAGCATCTCCTGATCAATATCCTTCATCACCACCGGCAAGCCGGAGTAGGTGATGACCTGGGCGATCTCTCCACCCATCGTTCCTGCACCGACCACACCTGCCTTGAAAATGTACATGTTTTCCTCCTTGGGTTGGTATATTGGTAAACTGGTAAATTGGTATACTGGTAAACTGGTATACCGGTTTACCAGTTTACCAATATACCGGTATACCAATATACCAATACACCAATATACCAACATACCAACATATCAGTCTACCGGCCCTTACTCTGGCTCGATGACGTAGATTAGTTCTTCTTCGCGCACGGCTAGGCGGTCGCCGTATTCCTGACGGCCCTGGCGTTGCTTGCGCACGTAACGGATGAAGCCGTTGAGGGAACGCAGCCCACTGTGACAGAGTTCGCGCTGCCCATCCAGTTTCTCCAACGTGTAGCCCAGTTCGTCACAGACGACGAAAGCGCTCAACGTCTCTTCCAGGGACCCGCGAGCGATGTAGTAGAAGCGCAGGCTATCCAGGTAATGGTACCGCCCGTAACCCTCCGCGATGTTCAGCACCACGCTCGTCGCCGAGCGCCGCATCTGATCCGCCAGGTTATATCTTTCCTCCGACGGCAACTGCCCGGCGACTCGATACGCCTCTTTCAAGACCTGCAACGCCAACTGATAGCATTCCAGATCTTCAAACCCCCGCCCCATCCCCATCTCCTCCCAACAACCAATCTACCAATATACCATCTACCAATATACCGATCTACCAATCTACCAATCTACCAATCTACCAATCTACCAATCTACCAATCTACCAATCTACCAGTATACCATTCTACCAACCCACCAACTAAACTCGCTCCAGAATCAATGCACCGCCCTGCCCCCCGCCGACGCACATCGTATCTATGCCATAGCGCACCTCACCACGCTGCATCTCGTGGGTCAGCGTGGCGATCAATTTGGCCGCTGTGCAACCCACCGGGTGACCGAGCGCGATGGCGCCGCCGTTGACGTTGACCTTGTCCCAATCCCAATTGTGCCCGTCCGCCTCCATCTTCTTCGCCACGGCGATACACTGGGCCGCGAAGGCCTCGTTCAACTCGATCAGGCCGATGTCGTCCAGCGTGAGGCCGGCCCGCTCCAGCGCCATCGGCATTGCGTGAGCCGGACCGATGCCCATGTAGGCCGGATCGACGGCTGCGTAGGCGTAACTCACGATCCGGGCGGTCGGTTCCAGGCCCAGCTCCTCAGCCTTCTCCGCCGTACAGACGATCATAGCCGCCGCCCCGTCGGAGATGGGACAGGCGTTGGCCGGCGTCACCGAACCATTCTTCTTGAAGACGGTCGGATAAAGTCCGGCCTTCTGCACCGTCAGGCCAGGGTTGATCGTCTCGTCGTGGATGATCTTCTCCCGCGCGACCTCCTGGCCCGCCACCCGCTTGATGATCTCGACGGGCACGATCTCGTCGTCGAATTTCTGCATCCGTTGGGCCATAAATGCCTTTTTGTGGGATTGAACCGCGTACTTGTCCTGTTCCTCACGGGAGATGTCGTACTTCTCCGCCAGGTTCTCGGCCGTGCGACCCATAATCTGCTCACAGATCGGATCGGTCAATCCCTCCCACAGCGCATCGGTCAGTTCGGCGTGACGGAGCTTGTACCCCCAGCGCGCTTGCTTCAGGACGTAGGGGATATTGCTCATACTCTCCGTGCCGCCGCAGAGATAGAGCGCCCCATCCCCCGCCTGTATCGCCTGGTAGGCCGAGGTGACCGCCTGCATACCAGAGGCGCAATTCCGTTGGACAGTGAACCCTGGCACCTCGATCGGGATCCCCGCCATCAAGGCCGCCACGCGAGCGATGTTCGCCGCGTCTGACGGTTGACCGATGCAACCGAGGATCACCTCGTCCAACAGCGCCGGGTCTAACCCTGTCTGTTCTACCACCGCGCGTATCACGATCTCGGCCAAATCCTGCGCCCGCTTACTTCGTAATGCGCCGCCGTGCGAGCCCACCGGCGTGCGTACCGGATTGACAATTACGACTTCTTTCATCTCGCCTCCTCTATTAGCTCTATTAGCTATCCGAAGACGCCTGGAAGCCCCGGATGATCGTCTCCAAGGCCGCCTGATAGAGCGCCTTCCGTTCCACACCCACCATCTCGCGCCGCAGCGGATGGTCCATCAGTTCCAACACCCCATTCATCGTGGCCCACAGGATACTGGCGGCCGCACGGACATCATCGCAACCAAAGACGCCGTCGTCGACTCCCTGCTGAACCGCCCGCACGACCCACTCCAATCCCTCGCCACTGACTGCCAACACCCGTTCGTATATCTCCGGTTCGACCGATTCCTGGAACTTCCCCCGATCGGTGGCCATCAACAACCGGAAATAGGTCGGTTCCTCCTCGAAAAATTGTAAATAGACTCGGCTCAAGCGGCGCAACCGTTCCTCGGCCAGGATGGGTGCATGGACGTCGTAAGCTCGTTCCAGAGTCGCCACTAGCTCCTGCAGCCCTCTTAAAAGCAAAAGAGCAAGGATTGTCTCCTTGCTCTCAAAATACAGATAAACCGTGCCTTTGCTGACCTCGGCCAGATCGGCGACGTCATCCACCGTCGCACCAAAGCCTTTCTCGAAGAAAACGTCGTGGGCCGCTTGAAGAATCGACTGCCGTCGCTTTTCTTTTTCCCGCTTACGACGCGCCCTGGTCGCCATTCGAGTCCCCTTTTACCTGGCTAACTCGTGGTCACTAACTGACTAATAGTCATTATATAACAAAAAAAAGGCGCTGTCAATCACTTGATGGATTTTTTAAGGATTTCGCCAAAGTCACCCGCGCGGGCATACGGCATATTGCCATCCCGGCGCTTTGAGAGTATAATTACCAACGTCATCAAGCACGCTATCTAGACTCTACACCTCGCTCCTCATCCCGACTTGATGCAATACCTGGATACTCCACCTCCACCTTGCTTGCGATGACCTTAACGATGACCTTACGATGACAACGAGGCTCTGCCATCCATCCAAAACCGTCCACATGGCGGACGCGCCCATGACAACGTTACGCTATACTGCTATCACCATCACCATCATCTCAATAATAAGTGGAGGGAACTAAAAGAGAAACGGTATCATCTCAATAAACCGGGGCAAACTCGCTCGGGCCGGTCTCCTGACCGTGCCCGCTGTGGCTCGGTCGGGAGACCGGCCACAGCTCCCCAACTTATTGAGAAGATACGAGACACGGAACATTTAGACCCATCGTAACGTCTTATAACGTGCGGATGTGCGAGGCGCTCTGTAAGTCTATCCCCCGTAGCCTCGCAAATCTGTTCAGCCTTGAGAAAAACTTGCTACGAGGAGGTATCCTATGAATACACGTATCCTTCTGACAAAAACGAGCTCGCTGATTCTTGCCTTACTGGCGTTGAGCGCGGCGATAGGCGTCAGTCAGACGATGAGCGCGCCCTCGTCGGCGTCGAGCAAGTGGTGGGGCGAGTATTTCGCCAACCGCGACCTGACCGGCGCGCCAGCCATCACCCGTTACGACGACGCAGTCAACGGCGGCATCGACTTCAACTGGGGCGTCGGCAACCCCCACCCAGACATTCCCGCCGATAACTTCTCCGCCCGCTGGACGCGCGAGACGTGGTTCAATGGCGGGACGTATCGCTTCACCGTCATCTCCGACGACGGCGTGCGCATCTGGGTCGGCGACCAATTGGTGGTCGACGAGTGGCGCGACCGGGATGCGACGCCGCGCTACATCGACCACTACATCCCCGCCGGCGCCCACCCGGTGCGCATCGAGTATTTCGAACACCGGGGCGGTGCGCGCATCAATGTAAGTTGGAAGCGCATCGTCGGCGGCGCGACCTGGCACGCCGAGTATTACAACACCCGCGACTTTGCCGGGCCGGTAGTGCTCCAACGCGAAGATGCCGCCATCGACTTCAATTGGGAGCATGACAGCCCGGACCCGGCCGTCAATCCGGATAACTTCTCCGTCCGCTGGACCCGCACCCTGGGTTTCACCGCCGGCGTCTACCGCTTCTTCGCCAGCGTCGACGACGGTGTGCGTGTCTGGGTTGACGATCAACTGGTAATCGACGCCTGGAAAGATCAGACCCAACCGAACACCAGCACCGGCGACATTTACCTGCCGGCTGGCCTGCACACCATCGTCGTGGAATATTATGAGC
>DSAR01000537.1 GCA_011046405.1 Chloroflexota bacterium
AATCAAACGAATGGGCTGCGCGAGGCGATCATTCGTTCCATTCTCCATTCGCTGTAGTGTCTCGTGAGCGAAAGCACGACAACGAATTAGGAATCAAACGAATAGAACGTGTAGCGCCAATTCGTTCCATTCTCCATTCACTATCGTATCACCAAGAGAAAACATAATGACCAAACTCATACACCCAGACCTGAGCTACCAGGTGCGCGGCGCCCTCATAGACGTGCACAACGCCCTGGGGCCAGGACTAAAAGAAGAGTTCTATCGCGACGCTATCGCCTTGGATCTGAAGGAACGTGGCATCGCTTGTAGTGCAGAGAAACCCTTCGAGGTCTACTACCGCGACCAGCGCGTCGGCCTCTACTTCGTAGACATCTGGATTGAGGGCGGCAAGATGCTGCTTGAGCTCAAAGTCGCACCGTCCATCGAACCCCTTCATAAGGGACAAGCCATTGCCTACCTGAAAGTCACCGACGCCGACTTGGCCATCGTCGCCAATTACGGCGCCGCTTCCCTCGACGACGAGCGGCTACCCAACTTCCTGCGCGACAAACAACCCACATTCGACTGGCATCCCCACCCTGTCGCCGAAGGCTTGCTCTATCCTGAGCTCGTGAACGAGATTCAAAAGGCCTGTCACCGCGTCCACTTCACGCTGGGACCGGGCTTCCTGCACCAGGTTTACCGGCGCGCGACAATGATCGAACTTCTTCATCACAAGATCGACTACGACTATCTCAAACAATTGCCCGTGGTATATCGAGAGCGCCTGTTGGGCTATCAAGACGTCCGCCTCATCGTGGTCGAAAACAAGGTCTTGTTGGCCGCTTTTGCCCTACAGGTGATCCGAGAGGTGATGACTGAACAGATGAAAGCTCATCTGCGACGCCTGGATCTAAAACTCGGCATATTAGCCAACTTCCACGGTACTCGATTGCAAATTACACCCGTTCGAATCGCATGATATCCAGGAGGCAAGTGAAGAAAATTAGCATCCGCTGCAAACGGACGGTAGGCTGAGCAGTTACGAAAATTCGTTCCATTCCCAATTTGTTGTAGTGTCCTTCCATCAGGAGCCACCAATGATCCTCCTAAACTTCGCCCACCCGCTGACCGCCGAGCAGCGCGCCCAGATCGAAACCCTCACCGACCAGGCCATCGAGCGCGTCGTCGACATCCCCAGCCAGATCGACCCGCAGCAGTCGCTGGCGCCGCAGGTCGCGGCGATGGCCGACGAAGCCGGTTTCTCGCTCGCCGAGTGGCAGACGCTGCCGCTGCTGATCAACCCACCGGCGCTCAACTTTAGCGCGGTGACCCTGCTGGCCGAGATTCACGGGCGCTGCGGCTACTTCCCGCCTTGCCTGCGCATGCGACCGTCGCCGGGAAGCGTGCCGCCGCGCTACGAGGTGGCCGAAGTGCTCGATCTGCAAGCCGTGCGTGACCGGGCGCGCCAGCGACGATGACCATTCACCATTCGCTATTCGCCATTCACCATTCGCTATTCGCCATTCGCCATTCGCTATTCGCACAAGGAGTGACCTATGAACCAATCTACATTTTACGTTGACAAGAGCACCGACACCTTCGCCGACGTGCTGCTGACCTATGGCGTGGCGGCGCTGCTCGATCGCCTGCTGCGCGACCACGTGGGTCAGAGAACTGTGAGGGTGAAGGACGCCGGCAGCGTCTACGCCATCGAGCTGGAGGCACCGATCCGGGACGAGTACGCAGACGTGGCCTGGTTCTGCGACGTGCCCTTCCTCCAGGCGGGGCGCAAGAACCCGCCGGAGGGGTGGCCCGCCCAGGTCGTGAACTACGACGCCGAGAAGGATCGACGCTCCCAGTACTTCGATGCGCGCAAGCAACTCCCGAAGGAGGCCCGGCGCCCCGGCGCGACGCGGGATGAGTTCCCGGAGTTGGCCACCGTCGAAAACCTGACCCCCCGGCCCGATTATGACATCCTGGCCCAGGTCTACCAGATGTCGAGCATCTATGCCTATACCGACGTGTTGATCAACAGCTTCGCCTGCCGGGAGTGCTTTCCTGAGTTGCTGCGCATCACGCTGACGCTCTTTGCCGCCACGCCCAACGATGTGGACGCGGCCTACGCCGCCTGGAAATCGCTCAGGAAAGCGCACAAGCTCAAGGCCAAGAACGAGGTTACGCCGGTGCAGATCCTCAACCCGAGCATGGGCAAAGGGGTCAATCGTCCCAAGGCGGACCGGGCCGACTCGCTGACCAATCCCAAATCGTTCTGGCTGCTCGAGTACCTCAAGTTCTGGGGCATGCGGATGGCCGGGCTACCGCGCATCGTCAAGGGGGGCGGCGATCGCAAGACCTACGTGCTGCGTCCCAGGAACGTCACCCTGGAGACGCTGGCCCGGGTCTACCGGCCGTTCAACGCAGTGATGTGGCCCAACACGGCGATCAAGATGGACGTGCTGGCGGCGATCCGCTGCACCGACGTCTTCCTGGAGCAGTGGCTGGCCGGACAACTGGTGGACGTGCGCTATGGACAGCAGCCCGGCGACCACGTGAGCGGGCTGGCGGTGGCCTTCTACAAGGATATGGGCAACGCCTCGACGGTGCTCAACCTGGCCGAGATCAGCGTCCCGCAGTGGATGACCGTCGACACGCCGGAACAGGCCCAGGCCTACCAAGCACTGTTGGAGGAGCACCGCCGTGTGGTCGACAGCCTGGACGAGGGGCGCGGTGACCAATATCGTTTGCTGCAGCGCTACCGCGATTTCCTCTCCGGGCGAATCCTAGATCCGTTTTTCGAGTTCAATGCTGGCTATGCCAGTTTGACGATGTCCCGTATGGAGCGGGGCCAATGGGCGCCGCGTTTTAGCACACAACATTTGGAGGTGTTGATTATGACGACCGAAGAAAAACTATCCCCGATTCTCAATAACGACGGGTTCCAGAACGTGGCCACGGCAATCCGGCGGAGCACCGTCATCCCCCAGTATTTCAAGGCGCGGGGAGATAAAGGGCCGTACGCCATCCGTTATGGCCTGGGGAACGACCTGTTACGCCGAGCCGCCTATCCGGAGCAGTTCATCCAGGCCCTGGGCGAGTTCCTGCACGAGTATAACCGGGAGACAGCCCAGATCCACGAGCGCTACAAGGGCAACCCGCCCGTCCGCCGCGCCACGGTCACCACCGACGACATCCAGCAGGTAGTGACGCTGATCGACGAGTACGGCTCTCCGACGGTCGCCAACCTGCTGGTCGCCTTCGGCTACGCCCGCGAACCCCGCGAGCAGGAGCAGGGTGAAGACCAACGAGTCAGCGACGAAGAATCGACAGAGGAGTAAGACGACGCTCGATTCTCAATTCTCAATTCTCGACACTCAATTCAATTCAGGAGGAAGAAATGTCCAAGAAAAATGTCTATTCGCTATCCGTATCAGCCCGCGCCACGCTCGATCTCCACAGCCTCAATAACGAAGGCGGCGAGGGCAACCAGATCCAGACCCGCATGGTCGACATCGTGGCCGATGATGGTCGCCTGCACAACGTCAACGCCATCAGCGGCGACATGTTCAAGCACATCCAGGCCGAGCACCTCTACCACGTCGCCCGGGATGGCGACGCCCAGGAGGGGCGCGGCCTTCCCCTGTGCGCTGCTTGCCAGGTCTTCGACGCCAACCGCATCAGCGCCGACGCCGACTTTATGGCTCAGATCGAAGGTAAGAGCGACGCTGAAGCCATCGACCTGCTGCTAAAGACGTGCGTCCTGGACGACGTCGAGGGCAACCTGCTGACCGGTGAGGGACGCTCCACGCCGCGCAAGAGCGTGGTCGAGTTCGGCTGGGTGGTCGGCGTGCCGGAGGTGACGAGCACCGATTCCTATTTCCACGTCAAGTATGCGCGGGACAGGGGTATCAAAGCGGAAGCGGACGAGGCGACTCGTCAATCTAACCTGGAGCAGCGCATCTTCCACCGCCCGGCCTCATCTGGCGTCTACGCGGTGGTCAGTCATTACGAAATGGCCCGCATCGGCTACAACGACATCGCCCAGCGCTATGCCCTGGACGACGAGGTTCGCGCCGCGCGCTACCGGGCGCTGCTGAAGAGCGTGCTGTATACATTCGTCCATCCCAAGGGCGCGATGCGGGCGGCGCAGATGCCGCACATCGTGGCCTTCGAGGGCGTACTCAGCTACACCACGGCGGTACTGCCGGCGCCGACGGTCAGTCCGCTCAATGCCCATTACGCCGAGGAGATCGAAGGGATAACCCAGGCGCTCAACGGCCTGCATCCGGGCAAGCACGCGGTCGTCATCCGGCCCTTCGATTCCCTGGCCGCTTTCGCCAACATCGTACGTGAGCTCGTAGATCAGACGACGCCCTACGCCCTCGCGGTATGAGCAAGGAGCTGGCTATGTGGACCATCGCACGGTATCAGCCCACGGCCTTTTTCAGCCTGAAACCACACATGGCGACCTCGTCGGGGGGAAAGACGCTGATTGTGCCCACGCCCTTCGCGGTCAAGTCGGCTTTGTTAGACGCCGTTATCCGCACGCAGGGACTGGCGCGGGGCGAGGCGCTCTTTCTCAATATCTGTACCCTGGATATCGCGGTGCAACTGCCGCGCCAGATCGTGGTCAACAATACGTTCAACCGCGTGCTGCGGGCGGCCCGCAGTCCTTCGCCGGGACAATGGCCTTACCAGCGCACGATCGGCTTCCGCGAGTACGTCCAGTTTGGGGGACCGCTGGCGCTGGCCTTTCGCGACATGGCGGATGAATTGATGCCTTTGTTGGCTCAGGTCAACTACCTGGGCAAACGAGGGGGGTTCATCCAACTGCTGGATAAGCCAGAACACGTGGACGAGTTGCCCGACGCCTTCACGCTGCTGACCCAGGGGATCGACGGTGATTTCCCGTTGGGGACGTTACAAATGGTCGATGATTGGGGAGAGAAGATGACTTTCGAACGGGTCAACATCTACAGCGATGAGCGCATCAGCATTGGCGCCCACCGCGTCTTTCACCACGTCGTCCTGCCGCACCGGCCGGTCCGTTCCAGCCGGGGGTTCACGCTCTACGAGCGCCGGGAATGAGATCAGCAGGTGATCGGCGCTTCAGCGCGCTTTTACGGCGATAAATCGCCTACTACAAACTTGACCTCAAATGAAATGAAACACATCCATATCATTTCGTAAGCGCCGGTCATCTCTCTTACATCCGTCACTCTCCAAAAGCGTGTGAAGCACAGGGTTCCCATGCCTATGCTATCATAGGCTCAAGAGTGCGGCATAAAAAACACGACAACGAATGAAGAAATAAACGAATGGGAAGTAAACGAACGAATGAAGAAGCAATTCAGGTTCTTTGGGATTTCGCATGGCCGCGGTGAGAGATTAGCCACGAATCCTTCGACTACGCTCAGGACAGGTTTGCACGAATCAACACGAAAAACCCAAAGATTAGTGACAATTCGTGTCATTC
>DSAR01000354.1 GCA_011046405.1 Chloroflexota bacterium
CGACGAGCACAGGGGCCGATACATATTGCAGGATGCGGCGCGTGGACGGGCCACGCAGCCAACGTCTTAACCGGCCGCGTTCTACCAGCCCGACGATCACCATATCGTAGGCAATGGCCGTGGGCGGCGCGACCCGCCTGGGGATCGGCCCGGGCGGCTCTCTGTACGGGATCGTTCGCACATCCCTCATGCCCAACTGGGAGATGTGGCCCATCGAGTGGGCCGACGGCGCGTTCGTGCTCCACAACTGGATCAACACGCTCTACATCCCGCCGCTCCAGACGCCGGGCCTGCCGGCGGAGGCCGCGCGGGCGAGCTGGCCGGATGACGCGCGCATCCAGCCTGGGTTGAACATCCTCATTGGGCCGGAGACCACCACCTACGATTTTGCCTGGTACCACTGCGGAGCGAGCACGCCGATCACCTTCCCGGAGGGCATCCAGGCCGATCTCTACGTGCGGCGCGGCGGCGTGTCGGACTCGATCACCGCGACCGTCGCGCTGGGCGGCGGCGGCGTTTCAACTTCCTTGTACAGCTACACGACCACGCTCAAATCCTTCCGCGCCACGTTCTGCGACAATCTCCCCTGGCATACCGACATCGCCGGCGATCTCGACCTGCCCTGGCCGGCCGACGTCGTCGTGCCGCTGACCGACATGCGCCTGGACGCCAAAGGCTGCGTCGCCTCGAGCGCCGTGCGCGAAGCGCCACTCACACTCGGCTACTGGCAGACGACGCTCCACCCCACCGCCGCCGAGTTCCGCCCGCACGACGCCCCGCCGCCAACACACCTGCTCTGGTTGCTCGGCAAGGTGGACGTGCCGCACCTGTCCACGTCGCCCACGGTGGGCAGCGAGCTGGAACCGATCCCCCTCGAAACGAGCTTGATGCCAGACGGTACGTTCAACGCCTTCCATCTCGTCTACGATCAGGCGCACTACGGCTTTGACGGCTTCGACTTCCTGTTGAGCGAGGTGCGGCTGAACGACTGGACGCGCACGGCGGTCGAGCCGCCTGAGTGGCAGGCCGCTGCGACGCTCGCCAAGCCGCCCCTGTGCGGCGACGATCCCTTCGACCGTGGAAGCCGTGGATTCGTTGCGCTAGCGGGCAACCTGGTCGTGCCCTATTTTGGCACGTTGGAAGGGCCATCCACTGCCCGGCCCGAACTGCGCGTGCTCGGCTGGGATGACTACGTCGGCTTCACCGAGCGCCCCAAAGCCAAACGTGTCTGGGATTTGCTCGTCGCGGAACACCCCTACGACTTCGATCTGGTCTACGCCCATCACCACACCCTGCATACCGGCATCTTTGTCGACTTCCGTCAAGACGACTTCACCGTGGTCAACTTCGACTCGGCGGCGGTCGTCAGCCCGACGCAGACCGGCATCTACCTGGGCCTCTCGTCGGGGACGGCGGCCCTGCGCGCCCTGGCCGAGACGACGATCACGCCCCTGCCCGCCGCGCTGGAAGACCCGCTGCGCAGTACCATGGTACAGCAATGGGTCCCCAAAATCTGGAACAATCCATCGTTAGGCGAGAAGTATGTGGCCGTATTGGAACAGATCTGGGACGATGCGTATCACTTCACCGCCACGACGGCCCAAATCAACGGGCTGGGAGAGGACATCCCCGACGAGCCGGAGGGCGGCAGGACGGCTGATTGTCTCCACCTGGTTCGAGGCCCGCAACCCGAAGAAGAACCAATGGATCGTGCGCATCGATCCCCTGAGCTTCGAGATCAACCCCAGAGGCGACTACATCCTCTACGGCAAGAACATCGCCATTCAGGTGGACGGCTACGGCGAGGTCAATGGCGATGCCATCCTGTCGCTGAATCTGGTGCAAAAACACCTGGAAGGCGGCGTGATCTTGTACGATCTGAACTACGATCCGACGGTGATCAAGCGGGCCGGAGCGGTCTTCGGCGTCGGGGCGGACATCGGCTACCTGGGCGCGTTGGTGGACGCCGACTTCGATGGGGAGCCGTGGGGTGGGGCGTTCCTGGTCGGCGTCGTGACGCCGAGTGTGACGCTCGAGGCGATGGGCTTTGCCGATCTGCTGGATGACATTGGTATGACCGGTGAAAGCTCGTTCGCCGGTGCGTATATGCGGGTCTATGGCAGCGCTCCGCTCTACAACGTCGGATGTCTGTTCCGGGTCAGCGTCGGCGGCGAGGTGGCGGCCTGGTATTTTGCTCCCATTGACGGCAAACCGGCGCGCTACGGCGGGCGGCTGCGCGGCTACATCTACGGCACGGCGCTGTGCATCGTCTCCGCGCGCGGGGATGTGACGTTAGAGCTGATCAAACCCGGCTTGGCCGCGCCGGACACGTATACTTTCCGTGGTCAGTTGTGGGTGGCGGGCGGCGTCGGCTTCTGCGAGCCGAACGAGTGGGACGCCTGGGATAACCGTTGGTGGGATGACAACTGGTGTTGGACCTGCGGCGCGCTGGTGGACGTGAATTACAACGACGACAAAGTCAACGATTGGAGCTGGGATTACGATGCAGAATGTGAGTAACCCCAAGTCAATTCTGGAGGTGCACATAACTGCTCACCGCAGAGTCGCATCCAACTTCGGTTGGCGCACACAGAGGACCCTTTGGTCACGCGATGAGGGCCGGCCCCAACCCGCCGCAGGCACAGTCATCGGCCAGGCGCTGGAAACGCTGGACGCATCTCGGGGTGCGGGCGTCATCAAGATGCTGGCGACGCTGCAATAGGAGGCCGCGATGAAAGCACGAACGTCACGTGCAAGAGCTGCGACTGGCGCGCGACGGATGGCATTGGGCGGACCTGACGGCATTGGCGGCAGCGCCCATTTCATCCTATAATAGGGGGGTGGCCGTATAACCGCAGCGCCGTCGTGTACGTCTACTTGCCCTGCGTGCTGCGCAGCAGCTAAAAGGGCTGTGGAGGGTTTCGATGACGATGAGCAAATCACTGATCCCGTGCGCTCTGATATTGATGCTGCTCGGCATGCCCTGCCGCGCGCTGCCTGCCGCGTCGCTGGACGGGGCAACCTACTACGTCGCCCCGAGCGGCAATGACGACAACCCCGGAACCATCACGCACCCCTGGCGCACGATCCAGAAGGCAGCGGACACGCTGACGGCCGGCGACACCGTCTACATCCGGGCGGGGACATACCCAGAGCAGGTCATCCCCCAGAATTCGGGTAGCGCCGGGCAACCCATCACCTACGCCGCCTACCCCGGCGAGACGGCGACGATCGACGGCAACGGCGTCACCCTGCCGGACGACCTGGTTGGGCTTTTCCATATCTCAAACAGGAGCCACATTCGGGTTTCCGGGCTGCGCATCGTCAACGCCGGGCCGCACGCCAACAATGCCGGCATCCTGGTCAACGATTCCAGCCATACCACTGTGGCGCAGAACAGCACCTATAACACGGTCTCGTCCGGCATCGGCGTGTGGGGCGGCGATCACATTACGATTGACGGCAACATCGTGGAGCACGCCTGTACGGACATTTGGCAGGAATGTCTGACCGTGGCCAGCACGGACGTGTTTGAGATCAAAAACAACGAGGTCTTTGATTGCCAGGAGGAGGGGATAGATGTCAAAGACGACGCGTCAAACGGACAGGTGTACAGAAATCACGTGCACGACGTTGGGGCCATCGGCATTTACATAGATGCCTGGGATCGTCATACCCACGACATCGCGGTGTTCCAGAACCGGATCCATCACGTGTACGAGTACAATGGCATCGCATTGGCGTCTGAAATGGGGGGCCTGTTGGAAAACATTGCCATCTATAACAACATCGTGTATCAAAATCACTACGTGGGCCTCGACATCAGCGTGAACGACTCTGGCAGCCCGGATGGCACGCATCCGATGCGCAACTTGAGCATCATCAACAACACGTTTTACGACAACGGGCGGGATGCGTGGGGCGGCGGCATCCTCTTTGACAACCCAGATGCTGAAAACGTGGTGGTCCGCAACAACGTATGTAGCCAGAATTTTTATTTTCAGATGCTTGTCAATCCCCTCGTGTCAACCCAAACGTTGACAGTGGACCACAACCTGATTGACGGTTACCAGGGAACCGAGGGAGAAATTTACGGCGACGCCCCTGTGGTAGGGAATCCTCGATTTGCTAGTCCCTCCGGGGGTGATTTTCACTTGCGGATGGATTCGCCGGCCATTGACGCCGGTTCAGCGGTAGATGCACCTGTCCAAGATTTCGACGGTCGCGCCCGGCCGTTGGACGGCGACGACGACGGCGTGGCTGATTACGACATCGGCGCCTACGAAGCCGTGGCCTATACCGAGCACGTATTCTTGCCGATCATCCTGAAAAACTCCCAGCGCGGGTCATCGGGCTGGTGGAAGCCGCCGGTCGGCGTCAGTTGGCAGGTGCAGTACAGCGGCGACTCCCTCGATCAATCGTTCGCCGTGGATGTGTACGACATGGATATGTTCGACACCGATGCTGCGATCATCGCCGCGCTGCATGCCCAGGGGCACAGGGTGATCTGTTACGTCAACATTGGCGCGTGGGAGGATTGGCGGCCCGACGCCGCCCAGTTCCCGGCGGTGGTGCTCGGCGACGATTATACCGGCTGGCCGGGCGAGCGTTGGCTCGACATCCGCCAGATTGACCTGCTCGGTCCGCTGATGCGTGCGCGTTTCGACCTGGCCCAGACCAAAGGGTGTGACGGGATCGACCCGGACAACATGAACGGCTACGCCAACGAGACCGGCTTCCCGCTGACCGCTCAAGATCAGCTTGCCTACAACATCTGGATCGCCAACAAAGTCCATGCGCGCGGCCTCTCCATCGGCTTGAAAAACGACGAAGCTCAGATCAGCGACTTGCTGCCCTATTTCGACTGGGCTTTGACCGAGAGTTGTTTCGCCGAAGGATGGTGCGCGGCGATGCAGCCGTTCATTGACGACGGAAAGCCACTTTTCGCCATCGAATACACCGACACGCTGAGCAGCGCCGAATTTCTCGCTCAAGTCTGTCCGCAAGCCGCGGCGATGCACGCCAGCGCGATTTTCAAACACCGTGAGCTGGATGCCTGGCGTCAGGCTTGCCCCTGAAGCGAGTGATGGCTTGCTGACAAGAATCTGTTCATGAAAGGAAAGACGAGGGAGAATGAGCATTTTACAGACACACAGTCTCCAAAAACAGTACATCATGGGCGAGGTCACCGTCAATGCCCTGCGCGGCGTGGATTTCGTTGTCGAGCAGGGCGAGTTCGTCGCGGTGATGGGGCCGTCCGGCTCCGGCAAGTCCACGCTGCTGCACTTGCTCGGCGGACTGGACGCGCCGAGCGACGGCGAGGTGACGCTCGGCGGGCGCCGCCTGGCGCACATGAGCGACGACGAGGTCACCATCATCCGGCGGCGGCAGGTGGGCTTTATCTTCCAGTTCTTCAACCTGCTGCCCACGCTCAGTGCGGCGGAGAACGTGGCGC
>DSAR01000038.1 GCA_011046405.1 Chloroflexota bacterium
GACAGTTAGCCGCTGCGGACAGCGGGGGCGTCATCCGGCTCCTTCGAAAATAACATGGATAGACAGGATGCACAGGTTAGGGTTAAAAATCTTGTCTATCTTGCTCATCCATGTGAGAAATTTTGGCTACTCGTTGGTGAGCTTACGCTCATGGTGACTCTTCAGAATACGGGTCTGTCCGATGCAAAGCACCGGCGTCATAAACACTGCTTGTCGTGAACGACATCGTGACAATGGCCGTGAAGTAGGCGCAAGTTATCGAAGGCGTTGTTTTTATGGTTGCCGTCGTGGTGGTGAACTTCTTTGTCGAAGGTCACGGCAGTCCGCAGACTGCACGCGACCTTGCCGCCCATCCTTCCCGCTTCGCGGGATTTCGGGCGAACGGGTCGCACACATCCGCTGCAGCCGACAGCGCCTCCGGCGCTGGGTAACATCGGCGGTTTTGCATGTGCGGGTAGTAATGGAGCGGAGTGGGTTGTGCAAAGTCGGCGCTGCGGCTGAGCTTTTCCGTTAGTGCCTGTTGTGTGACACGGGCCATACAACGGCTTTCAGAACGCCGCAACCCTGCGTAAAGGACGTGAGCCTGTCCGGGGCAATGGCACGGCAGAGAGTAGCCCATATTACGGTCCACGACGTTCTACGTCGCACCGGCGTTTCCTCGACGATACAGAGGAATCAAAACACAAGCTATACAAGCGCAAGGAGGACAAACAATGAATCGCATCTGTACCATCAGTTTTATCTTTTTGGGGCTGGCAGCGCTGATGGGATGCAGCGGCCCGGCGACAGTACACGGTGACGTGCCAACACAAATGCCCACATTGCAGCTCACCAACACCGATACTCCCGTTCCCATATCTCAGCCTACCGAGGTGGACACTCCTACTCCAGTTCCGGCGACTGCGGAAGCTCCGACTCCGGTACCTACTGTAACGCCCCATCCCACCCCAGAGTGGACAGCCCACGAAGACGAGTCATACACTATTGTCTATCATCGCTGTGGTGAGCTCTGGCTGTCGCAAGTCGGCGGACAGGGAGAACAGCCTCTGACCAACGAGGATATGGGAACAAGTGAGAGGCCCTGTCTTGGAGTGGGTTCGTTTGCTATCTCCCCTGATGGGCGCTTTGTCTCGTACATCGTACACGATGAACACAATGTCTTTGTCAAAGTGATGGACCTATCCGATGGAAGCACGCAAATGGTGGGCTCCACGAGTGCGCCTGATCGGGTATTTAGCTTCGGTTTTCAACAACTTGCGTGGTGGAATGGCACCCACGTCGCCTACTATGTCTCTGAGCCTCCTCCGACCAAAGAGAACGACACAACTCAGATGAAAGACCTTGTGGTTGTGGATTTGGAGACGGGGGAAAGCACGGTGGAGCCATTCTCTGCATTCCAGTACCCGTCGTCCGATGGGCGGTATGTGCTGTCGGGACACAACTTCCGCGGCCTGGACCCGGAGTACCTGCCATATCAGATCTACAACCGTGAGACGGGGGAGAAGTGGATGGTCACTGACGAGGACGTACCCAGCCATTTCCTGGGTTGGTCGCCGGAGGGCCGATTGATGCTCTTTAACCTGACCTACGAACGGGATGTTCTGGATGTACTGCTCGTCGTGGACGCGGAGACACGTACTCGACAGGTAATCACCCCGGAGGACAAGACGGCGTACCCTCATGGCGTTGCATGGTCTCCCGACGGCCAAACCATCGCCTATCTCCAATGTGACCTGCCCACAACTCCTTGTATGAACCCCGAACTGTGGCTGACGAGTCCTGATGGCGTAAACCGACGTCGCATCCCTATGGAAGAGTATATACGTTGTACTCACATTTCCTGGACGCCAGATGGCTCCCGACTGGTGTTCGAAACCACGCGAGAGCCTAGTATCTGGAGCGTGCGGTTGGACGGTACGGACCTACGTCCCATTGCCGACGGTCAGGATCCCCAGGTATTGCCGGCGCCATAGGAATCGCCGGTCAGGAATCGAGTTCACGTTGTTTGCAGAATCAGATCTTGACGAAGGAGATCGACCAATGAACATCAAAAAGCAGCATTTTCTCGGAACCACCAGCATACTGCTGGTACTCGCCATACTCTTGTCGGGGTTAGCGTTGTCTGTCGCGGCGATGGGGATCTACGAGTTGTCACCCAAGTTGGTTATGCAGGGGACAGGCGACTTTCCACGCCTACCCGTCGTCGCGCCGGGTACGGATGGCGCGACTCTGGCGTTGTACCTGGTCGAGGGTGACACGGCGACCCAACTGATGACGTTGGAGGGGACACGCGCCGGCAGCAATCGCGCCGACGCGCGGCTTTCCCCTGATGGCCGATACGTGGCCTGCCTGCGCACCGAGGGTGAGCACATGCGCCCCGTTCTGGAGGTGGTAGACACCCAGAAAGCTCAACGTGTGATCATCGCCGAGGGTCCCAAGGATGTACGTGAGAAAGGGGCGGCTTGGGAGGAATTGGCGTCTGTAGCCTGGATGGATGCTGAACACATCCTCTACTCGAAAGTGATGTGGCCCAGCAGCGAGGAGTGGGTAGCCGGTTGGGAAAAAGGAACCCCACCGCCCGTCCAGGGAGAGGTCTGGATGAGCAGTGTGGACGGCAAGGAGTAGCGTCTACTGGCGAGTGGTCGTATCTACCGGGTGCTCGGCGCCTCAGCGGGAGGGAACGTGTTGTACGTGACGCGCCTCATCCGCGACCGGGAAGCGGAACGCGAGGAGGGCTTTGTGCTCCTGGACCTGGGATCGGGCGAGATGAAGAACCTCTGGCCACAAGAGGAGCGTGGGGCGGAGAGGTATCACAGTTTCAAACTGATCGCTCTGCCGGATGCTTCGCGACATCTGTTATTCGTGACGGCGGAGCGTGGAGATACGGCAGCCACGCAACCGCCGGTCATCTGGATGGGAGAGCCAGAGAGCGGGCAAGCCGAAGCGATCTGGACCATCCGACAGGGCAAGGACTGGTCGAAGGGAGAGTTGACGGGAACTCTCTACGACATACCACGTGACTTTCTGTGGTCGCCCCACTCAGACCAGACATTCATCTATCTGGCCGACGGTGCCGCGCTGGGCGGCGTGTGGCGGGTGGATCTGGAAGCAGAGAAGGCAGAGCCTCTGGGAAAAGTGGAGTCTGTGGGAAGAACTGGTCTGCGCCTGCTCGCCTGGACGCCTGAAGGCATCGTGATCCAGAACCAGGACGGCCTCCGGCTGCTGGACGAGAATGGCGAAGTTCAGGGAGAGATGCGCTTCCGCGAGGGCGAGGAGAGGGCGCTTGCGCCGGCGGAGATTCTCAGCACCGTCGTGGACTGGAACGTGCCGTACATCCACCAGATTTACGACACGCCTGCCTGGTTTCACGGCGGGTGGGCCTGCGGCCCCACCAGTGTAGTGATGGCCTTGGCTTACTACGGACGACTGTCCGGAGACTATGGTTGGCACGTGCCTAACGAATACACACACCGCTCTGCCTGTTCTGGTGAGCATACTTTCGATGATGAACGTGAGCATCCGTGGGGAGTTGCGTGGGGTGCGTACGGTGCGTGTATGAATGAGAGTGGTTATGCCGATCGCCAGAGAATGTACGAGTACGCAGAGAAACACGACGTGGGATACTACCACGATGGTAGCCCCACTGAAGCTGAAGTTCAAGCCGAGTTGCGCGGAGGAGCCCTGGTAATCCTGGGAACCGACCTCACTGCTAAAGGCCATATTGTCGTTGTGCGTGGGTACACCGATGACAGCCCAACAAGATACATCGTCAACGACCCGGCCGGCGACTGGCACGCCGGGTACTACAACGCTAATGGCAATGGCGTGCAGTATACATGGGCCGAGATGAGTCCGAACTGGTACATCGCACTCTACGGCCCGGAGCATCTGCCCTATCTCTACAAGAGCAGCATTTGGGACAGTATCCTGACCATCCAAAATGGGGATAAACCCTCGTCTGCTTGGACCGCCAGGGCAAAGGTTTGTTTCATGAACGTTACCGGTTCCTTCAACACCAGTCGGGACAACGATGGCTCCCGAATCCCGGTCAACGGGATCTGGAGCTTACCCCTATCTGGGGTATTCAGTTCCTTCAACGGCTCAGCGGTCGTGATGCGCTACCAGACCGGCGTTTCGACAATCGTGCGGCTTCAGCGCTACGACGAAGTGACCATCTATAACGCCATCCGTGGCGGTGGCGGCTCGCCGGGCTGGCAGCAAGTGGGTAGCACACTCTACGCGCCGGTGATCAAGAATAACTGGTACGGGCGCTCCTCAACTATTGACGTGGTCAACGTTGGGGGCGCGAGCACGAACGTTTCAGCGTACTTTTACGAACGCAATACGGGCACATATAGAGGCTCGGTATCGGTAACCAATCTGTCACCTAACGCTCGCCATACTTTTTATGCTTCTCAGTGCCCTTGGAGCAGCTTTTGCGCGGTACGTCTCGAGTCCAGCAATGGGCAGTCGTTGGCTGCTGTGGTGCGGGAGCGAGCCTCTGGTGGTGCCACTCCTACCATGCACAACGTCTTTTCTACGGCCAGCACGACGAACTATGTACCGATAGTCAAAAACAACTACTACGGTCAAAGCAGCGGTATAGCAGTGTACAACACCAGCGGCAACCAGACCTATGTGACTGTGAGCTACTATGACTCCAATAGCAGTAACACATACTCCAGTGGCGCCTGGCTGCCAGCTTACGCAACGATGAGCTTTTACGATCCTCCTGGGCTGCCTGACGGGTTTCTGGGATCAGCCATCGTTAGCGCCAGCAGGCCGCTTGTTTCTACTGTGCATGAAGCTGGCAGTGGACGCTACAAGGCCACGAATGCCTTTCTTGCGGGAGGAAACGCACTGTTCGTACCAGAGTTGAATACAACTACCGGGTATGGGAGTGGCATCTCGGTGCAGAACGTTGGAAGTAGCGCGACGAATGTAACTGTGCACTACTACCACAGCAATGGCACTTCGGCAGGGACAAGCGGTCCATATCCCGTTGGCGCAGGAAAGACGCGGATTTTGAGCAACTACAATGGCGGCATTCCGTCGGGGTTGTATGGTTCAGCGCGGATCGAGTCTACGAATGGAGTACCGTTAGTATCCATAGTGCATTACATTGGCTCTGGCAACGGAGACATCAACGCAACTTACAACGGTAGCCAGCCTTAACCAAGTTGCTGCCGTGTTGTTCTCGGTGTTTGGATAGGCGTTCGAATCAACACTACTGCTGAATCTGAGCAGAGGGCCCTAAGTTATGGTCGTCGGGGTAGGCAACTGCCCCGCCGCCACTCCCGAACCGGACGTGACAGTTAGCCGCTGCGGACAGCGCCGCTGCGGACAGCGGGGGCGTCATCCGGCTCCTTCGAAAATAACATGGATAGACAGGATGCACAGGTTAGGGTTAAAAATCTTGTCTATCTTGCTCATCCATGTGA
>DSAR01000122.1 GCA_011046405.1 Chloroflexota bacterium
AACACTGTTTGGTGTCGTCGTTTCATCAGTTAATATGTAACCACTACCTGTATAGTATTGAGGACATTCCTAACATTCCCGACCAAGCCCAACGCATCACGGAAGTCACCGTGGACTGCTACGGTCAGGCCGAGGAACTGGCTGCTTTCGAGGTCTACTTCACCGATGTGATGCAGTTCCCCTTCCCTGCCACGTGGCGCGACCTCGACGAGCCAGACCACGCCGAAGCGGTGACTGTCCTCGGCGTGGATCGCGTGGACGAGCGGCGGGGCATCCTGTTGCGCGTACGACGTGGCGACAAACAGCGCCGCCTGCTGGCCGAGCAGGTCTGGGCGGACGACACCGACAGCGCCAACGCCACCGTGCTCGACGATTGCCGGTATTGGGTCGAGGAGATGTACGGGCTGACGCCGGGGTTTGACTAAAGAAGTTGGAAGATGGGCCGGGAGCTTTGCACAATGTGGGTCACCACATATTGGCCGACTGATGGTGGCGTTCACGCTGTAGGGGGAGGATCATGAAAGGTATCTCGCATTTCATCACAGGTGTGGCATTGGCCACCTTCTTCCCAGAAGTTGTCCGCGCAGGTGCCCAAGGATCTCTGCTGCCTATGCTGGGCGGGATCGCCGGCATCCTGCCCGACACGCTCGATTTCAAATTTGCGCGCTACTTCGAGAAGTATGACATAGAGATCGACCCCGGCCCGGAGCCGGACGTGCACGCCATCGCCGAACAGGTCGTCGGCGCGATGCGACGGGCCTACGAGACCGGCGAGCCGCAGAACGTCATGCTCCACACCATCCGCCTGGGCGCCGACCTGTGGCGGCAGTACACGCTCCGCTTCATCCCTGAGCAGAACGAGATCGGTGTGCGCGTCGGTCCCATCGTCAACACCGGTCAATCGCCGTTGCCCGGATCGGAACCGGAAGAGGCGGTGGAGGTACGTCTCCAAACCGGCATACCCATCGTGCACACTTACGACGCCGAGATCAAGGTCGACATCTTCAGCGGCCCCTCCTTCAAATTCGAGCGCCAGGGCGACAAATTGCGCGTCCATTTCCTCGACTGGCACCGGCGCTGGTCCCATAGTCTGACGCTGGCGGCGGTCCTGGGCTTGCTCGGCTGCTTGATCCTCGGGCCGTGGGGCGGCCTCGTCGCCGGGTTGGGTTTCGCCGGGCACATTCTGGAGGATCAACTGGGCTTTATGGGCAGCAACCTCTTCTATCCGTTCAGCAAAAAGCGCACCGGTGGACTGCAATGGATTCGCTCCGGCGACGCGATCCCCAACTTCCTCACTGTCTGGACCGCCGTCGCCGTGATCCTCTTCAACCTGGACCGCTTCTCGGAACAACCGCTGTTGAATCCGGCGTGCTTCCTGGGATTGGCGATAGCGGCGCCGCTCGTCCTCCTCGGCGGGGTCTACCAATGGCAACGACGCCGGGCGATGGTGGAAGGGCGCGAGACACAGGAGGCGCTCCGCCAGGCGGATATGGTGGCGGAGGCGGAGGCGGTTGGGGTTTAGAGTTACAGGTTTCGGGAGGGCTGCGATGAAGCGTTTGGCCTGGATGGCGGTGATCTGTGCTTTAGGTGGATGGTTGGTTTTCGGGGTGCTGAGTTGGTTGGAGCAAGGCGCTCGAGCGGCTATGTCCAGCGACGCTGCTGCGCCTTCTGCCGGGGTCCGCGACGTCGTCATCAACGAGATCGCCTGGGGTGGGACGGCTGCCAGCACCTGGGATGAGTGGATTGAGTTGTATAATAATAGCGCTTACACCATTCCGCTCGACGGTTGGACCATCGCCTTTGCCGACGGTTCTCCGGCGACGATTACGCTGAGCGGCGATATTGGCCCCCAGACCTTCTATCTACTGGAGCGGGATGACAAGGCAGTCAACAACGTAGCAGCTGACCTGGTATACGGCGGCGGACGAATAGGCAACGGCGGCGAACAGGTCACATTGCACGACGACGTCGGTCGTGTTATTGACGCGGCGAACGCGGACGGCGGTGCATGGCCGGCCGGGTCGGACTCTCCGGGTTGCTACTCAATGGAACGTATCGACCCGACCGCCCCCGACGCCGACGATAACTGGTGCACGAACGATCCAGATATTGCCCGCAACGGCCTGGACGCCGACGGAAACCCCATCAACGGTACGCCCAAAGCGCGGAACTCCTGTTACCAGCCGCCCGCCGATCCCCTGGCCGACCTCGTCGTCGCCAAATGGGGCCCGCAGCAGGTCGCGCCCGGCGCACGTATCACCCATCACGTCGCATTCAGCAACACCGGCGCCTTCACCGCGACCGGTGTGCGGGTGACCGATACCCTGCCCTCGGTCGTGAACTTCGTGGCGCAGGACAGCGCCTTCGCGTTCACCCCTACCGGGCAAACGCTCGTCTGGACCGTGGGCGATCTGCCCGCCGGCGCGCGCTACGCCATCACCGTCGCCGGACAGGTGAGCGAGACCGCCACAGGCCTATTCACCAATTACGTCACCGCGACCACCACCGCCAGCGAGACGACGACGAGCAACAATCACGCGACGTGGGACACGACGGCCTTCATCCCTGGTCAGGCCGACCTCGTCGTCGCCAAGACCGGCCCGGCAATGGCGACGCCCGGCCGTCCCATCGTCTACCGCGTCGTGTTGAGCAACACTGGCGCCGTCACGGCGACCGAGGTGTGGCTCACCGACACGCTTCCTCTGGGCGTCATCCCTGTCGCCAGCGATCCACCCGCGTCTCTAGCGTCTGGCCCCATCCTTGCCTGGGACCTGGGCGACGTCGCCCCCGGCGGACAACGCCGGACCACCATCACCGGCGAGATCGCGGGCACGGCGCTCTTGACCCTCACCAACTGGGTGACGGCGACCACCACGGCCGACGAAACGCAGATCGACGACAACCACGCCGCCTGGACGACGGCGCTGGACACGCAACGCTGGGTCTACCTGCCCCTGGTGATGCGCGACTACACCCCGCCCCGCTATGGGGTGATCATTGAGGCGTTGCTCTACGACGGCTGGCAGACCAACGACGCCGACGAGGCGGTATTGTTGCTCAACGGGAGCGATCAAGGCGTCCCGCTCACCGGCTGGGAACTGTGCAAGATCAGGGACAGCGCCTGGATCTGCGCCGCACTGTCCGACGTCACGATCGCGCCTCGCCAGCGGCTCTGGCTGGCCCGCAGCGGGATCGATTTCGCGGCCTCCTTCGGTTTCGACCCTGACTACACCCTCTCCCGTTGGCCGATCTTCGCCAACGCCGGCGACGAGGCGGTCTTGCGCGACGAAACGGGCCGCGTCCGGGACGCCGTGGTCTACAAGGCCGGGTACACCGGCGTCGACGGTTGGGATGGGGCGGCGTTACAGCCCTACAAAAACTTCGCCGAGGCGGGTCAGATTCTGTACCGCATCCTGGATGAGGCGGATGGGTATCCCCTCGCCGACACCGACACCGCCGCCGACTGGGCCCAATACACTGGCGATCCCTGGCGTGGGCGGCGGGTCCGTTATCCGGGTTGGGACCTGGAACCGTTCTTCCACCCGGCTGTGAGCGCCTCCGCCCCGGTGACGGTCGGCATCGCGCCGGACAACGCCTACGAATTGGTGCGCGACACGATCCGCTCGGCCGAGGAGCGCATCGACCTGGCGCTGTATTCATTGAAGCATTACGATCTGGTCCTGGAACTGGCGCAGCAAGCGCAGCGGGGGATCAGCGTCACCGTGCTGCTGGAGGGCGGCCCGGTCGGCGGGGTGGACGAGCAGACGCTATGGGCCTGCGAACAACTGCATGATACCAATCACGGTCAGTGTTACTTCATGGTCAACGCCAGCGAGCACCGGGTCTACGACCGCTACACCTACGTGCACGCCAAACTCATCATCGTGGATCGGAAGCGCATCCTGGTGGGATCGCAAAACCTGACTCCCCTCGGCTTGCCCGGCGACGACAAGGGGAACGGCACCGGCGGCTCGCGCGGCGTCGTGCTGGTGACTGACGCGCCGGAGATGGTCGCCCGGGCGCTAGACATCTTCGAGGCGGATTGCGATCCGGAAAACCACGCCGACGTCAGCCCGTGGGGGCCGGATAACCTGCTGGGGTACGCTGCCCCGCCGCCCGACTTCACGCCCGACACCGGCGGGGATTGGACGACCTACACGGTCCAATTCTCGCAGACGCTGGCGACGACGGGCGACTGGTTCGAGATGGTCACCGCGCCGGAATCCGCCCTGCGCACCAGCGACGGGCTGCTGGGGCTGATCGCGCGGGCCGGCGCCGGGGATGGGGTGTACGTGCAGCAGTTGTACGAGCACGCCGCCTGGGGCGATAATCCCATCGACGCGCCGAACCTGCGGCTGGCGGCCTACATCGCCGCCGCCCGGCGCGGGGCGCGGGTGCGCATCCTGCTCAACGGCGGCGACTTCGGCATCGACTATTTCTCGTTTGCCAAAAACGTCGAGACCGCCGCCTACGTCAACCAGATCGCCGCGTCCGAGGGGCTGGATATGAGCGCCCACCTGGGTGATCCCACCCAGTATGGCATTCACAACAAGATGGTGCTGGTCGATCTCGGTGCGGAGGGCCGTTACGCCCACGTGGGCAGCATCAACGGCAGCGAGACCTCCAACAAGGTCAACCGGGAGATCGCCATCCAGGTGCGTTCGGACGAGGTCTTCGATTACCTGTACGGGATGTTCGATCACGACTGGCGCCACCAACCGCCGGAGAGCCACGTGCTCATCAGCGAGGTGTTGTACGATCCGATTGGACTGGATACCGGCCGCGAGTGGGTCGAGATCTACAATCCCACCAACGAACACGTGGACCTATCCGGCTGGTACCTGGGCGACGTGGGGCCGGGCGGCGAGTACGGCAGCGGCCTGTATCGCTTTCCGCCTGGGTCTATGCTGCTGGCGGAACAGGTGATCGTCGTCGCCCAGCAGGCGGCCGACGTCTATTTCACCCCCGATTACGAGTTCCTGATCGACCCGCACCGCGACGACCCCTCGGTGCCCAACATGATAGCGGCAGGTTCGTGGGACGGTTTCGGTTTCGCCCTGGGAAACGCGGGGGACGAGGTGTTGCTGTTAGACGCCAATGCCGCCGTGGTCGACGTGGTGGTGTACGGCGCAGGCCACTACCCGGGTGTGATCGCCCATCCCGGCGTCGAGGAGCAGGGCCATTCATTGGAACGCCGCCCGCCCCGGCAGGACACCGACGATTGCAGCCTGGATTTCTTCGACCGCTACCCACCGACGCCGGGCTTGCTGCCGTGAGCTAAGCGAAGCTTTGCAGTATCTTCTCCTGGACATTGGCGTTTTTACGCTTGCGGCCAAAACAGGACACAGATTTTCACAGATGCACACAGATTTTTAATATTTTGACCTCAATCTGTGAAAATCTGTGTGAATCCGTGTCCAGAATTTA
>DSAR01000433.1 GCA_011046405.1 Chloroflexota bacterium
ACAGAGACACAGAGAGCACAGAGAATTTAACATTTTACTCAAAAAAATTCACTGTTTGGCACGATTTGCGTAAAAATTTTAATGCGTACCTCAATTTTTCTCCGTGTTCTCGGTGGCTCTGTGCTAAGATGACCTTTTTTCAGTAGAGTCACGTGTGAAATTCGGTTATTCGTGTGATTCGTGATAGCAATCAGCCTTTTGACCACGGATGTCGGGTAGTCAATTTTCAGTTTTCAGCCCCCGCCAGGGCACTACCCAGAACGCTTACTTTATCGAAACGAAACTGTAACGCGACACCTACCTACAAACATGATATACTCAAGTATGCCATTCGCGACCCATTCGTGCCATTCGTGATCCATTCGTGATCCATAATTAGGTGAGACGATGAATCCTACACCGGCAGACGAATACACCAAGAGCGTCATCCTGGTCATCGACGACGAAGTCGCCATCTGCCAGGGATTGATGGACCTCCTCGCCGCCGAAGGCTATCGCTCGGTTGGGGCCTACACCGGCGTCGAAGCGCTGCAGAAAGCGGAAAGCCTGATCCCCGATCTCGTCCTGCTCGACGTCATGCTGCCGGACATGACTGGGTTTGAGGTCTGCCAGGCGTTGCGCGCCTCTCCCCTCTTGGCCGAGGTGCCCATCATCCTCGTCACGTCGTTGGGTGATCGTCGCTCCCGGCTCCAGGGTTTCGAGGCCGGGGCCGACGATTTCATCTCCAAACCCATCGACCAGGCCGAACTGCTGGCCCGCGTGCGCACCACCACCCGGCTCAATCGCTATCGCAAGCTGCTCGACGCCCAAACCCGCCATCGCAAGGCCGAAGAGGCCCTACAAGAAAGCGAGGCCCGGTTCCACCGGCTGGCGGAGAACGTGCCCGACGTCATCTACCGCTACCGGTTTCTACCGACGCCGGGCTTCGAATACGTCAATTCAGCCGTCACCGACATCACCGGCTACACCCCGGAGGAACACTACGCCGATCCTGAACTGGGTTTCAAACTCGTCCATCCCGACGACCAGCGATTGCCCGCCTCTCAGCAGACGCCCGACGGAATTGGATCGCCCATAGTCCTGCGTTGGGTCCGTAAAGACGGCAGGACAATCTGGACCGAGCAGCGCAACGTGCCGATCTTTGACGAGGCTGGCAGACTCGTCGCCATCGAGGGTGTCGCCCGCGACATCACCGAGCGCAAACGAGCCGAGGAGGCGCTGCGCCGCCAATTGGAGGAACTGCTCGTGCTCCACGCCGTCGCCACGGCCGGGGCCGAGGCCAAAGACGAGGACACCCTGATCGCCAAAGCCACCCAAATCGTGGATAAATCTCTGGATGCCGATTGCTTCGGTGTGTTCCTGTTGAACGAGCAGACAAACATCCTCCACGCCCACGCCTCGCACCGTCCTTGCTATCCCTCTTTCCCGGATACGTTCCCGCTAGGGCGAGGCGTCATCGGAGACGTGGCGCTCGACGGCCAACCCCGCTTGATCTCGTTAGAAGACGTGAAACAAAAGGGAAATACACCCGCCATGAGCAGCAAATTATGCGTGCCGATGCAGGCCGGCGACCAACTCATCGGCGTGGTCAACGCTGCCAGCGCCCAGCCTCGCGCCTTCACCGAGGACGACCAGCGCCTCCTACTCACCTTCGCCCACCAACTGGCGACCGCCGTGGAGAAGGTGCGGCTGATGAACCAGCTGGAACAGCGCGTGGCCGACCGGACCCGGGAACTGGCCGCCCTCTACGACGTCACCGCCATCGCCAGCGAATCGCTGAATCTGCACGAGGTGTTGGATCGGGCGCTGACGCGCGCACTGGTCGCCATCCAGAACGACATCGGCCTCATCCACCTGACGCCAGGCCCCCAACAATTGACGAATCATTCGTCTTTTGACGCAGCGCCCACCACGCCGAATGAGCCGATCCTGCAACTGACCGTCGCCCATGGATTGCCGACGCCGGCTCTGGCACAGGTTGATTCCATAGCGGCAGGAGAGGGGTTGATCGGCCAGGTTCTCGATAGAAGCCACCCCCTGGTCATATCCAATGCCGCGACCACTTCCCAGGCGCGATGGATCGTCGTCTTGGAGGATCGCTACGCCTACGTCGGCCTGCCAATCCGGGGCAGCGGACACGCCATCGGCGTCCTCAGCATTCTCTTGAAAGCGCCCGCGCATCCCCTCAACGTGGAGGAAATGGCCCTACTGGCCTCCATCGCCGACCACATCGGCGTCGCGGTAGAAAACGCCCACCTGCGCCAGCAGGCCCAACACGCCGCCATCCTGGAAGAACGGGAACGGCTCTCGCGGGAACTCCACGACGCCGTGACCCAATCCCTCTACGGCGCGACGCTCATGGCCGAGACGGGCCGCCGCGCGGCCGAATCCGGCGACCTGGCCCAAACGACCCATTACCTGGATCGCCTGGGCGAGACGACCCAGCAGGCGCTCAAGGAAATGCGATTGTTAGTCCACAAGTTGCGCCCCCCGGTCCTCGAACGAGAGGGCCTGGTCGGCGCCCTGCAGCGCCGCCTGGACGCCGTCGAAAAACGGGCCGGCGTCGACGCCCGCCTCTTGATCAAGAACGACGGGGAAGCTGTGGTCACGCTGCCAGCCAACGTAGAAAAGGCCCTCTATCGCATCGCTCAGGAAGCGCTGAACAACAGCCTGAGACACGCCCGCGCCACGACGGTGACTGTGCAGATCGATATCCGGTCTTACACCGGCGATGGGGAACGCCAGGCCCAGCGCGTGACGTTAGCCATCATCGACGACGGCCGAGGCTTCGATCCCCAGACTGTCATAGACGCTGGTGGTATGGGACTGACCAATATGCGGGAGCGGGCCGAAAGACTGGGGGGAGAACTGACGATCGAATCGACGCCAGGCGAGGGAACGCGGGTGAGGGTAAAGATGGCGGTTGGAGGTTAGAGAATAGAGATTGGAGGTTGTAATGGATGAAATGATTCGCATTCTGATCGCTGACGATCACGCGGTGGTGCGGGAGGGGCTACGGGGGCTGATCACGTCGGAACCGGGGATGGACGTCGTCGGAGAGGCGAGCGATGGGCGCGAGGCGGTGTCGATGGCCCGCGAACTCTCTCCCGACGTCATTCTGCTGGATCTGGTCATGCCTCACCAGGGCGGCATCGAGGCCATTACCGAGATCAAGGAGGAAAACCCCAACGCCCGCATCCTCGTTCTCACCAGCTTTTCTGATGACGACAAGGTCTTCCCGGCGATCAAATCCGGCGCCCTGGGCTATCTCCTGAAAGATTCCTCTCCCCAAGAACTGCTCGGCGCCATTCGCCAGGTTTACCGGGGTGAAACGTCCCTCCATCCCAGCATCGCCCGCAAACTGATCCACGAAATCAAGCAACCCTCTGACCTGCCCGCTGCCGACGATCCCCTGACGACGCGCGAGGTCGAGATATTGAAACTGGTCGCCCAAGGACTCTCGAACCAGGAGATTGGCGAAGCATTGGTCATCAGCGATCGGACGGTGCGTACCCACGTCAGCAATATCCTGACTAAACTTCACCTGGCCAATCGCACCCAAGCTGCCCTCTATGCCCTGCGCGAAGGGCTTGCATGCCTCGAGAGTTGACCCCCTCTATCCCCCCGCGGCCGAGTGGTTATACAACGCCTCCCTTCTCCGCTCGGCCGCGGGGTATCTTCTCGATAATCTGTGGTCAATTATGGAATGCCGTCATCCTGACGGCATATATGCCAGCAAGATGCAGGCGTTCCATCGATGTGCCCCGACTTTTTGAGAAAATACGCCGCGGGGGAGGCGTAAGGAGCGTCTCTGGTCCATCTACGTCATTTGTCGTACAAAATCCGCCGAAAAAATCATACTTTTGACGTAGACGAAATACAACATTCCGCCGATGCGCGCCAGTGTCAAAAATGGTATACTAGACACATCTACCCAGCCTATTCTAGAGAGTTGGCCCACGCATAAAGGGGGTCTCAGATATGCCAGCAAAAAAGAACGCGCCCACATCAGCCCTCATCCTGGCCCGTCCAGGCCGGTTGAGAGATAGTCTGGGCGCGCTACTGACGTCGATGCCCCAGATTCAACGGGTCAACAGTGCCGAGATTGACAATAAAGCCCTTGAATTATTCACCGACCCACCCCCTAACCTGATCGTGATAGACACCAATCTGATGCCGAATAGATTATCGAGCACGCTCGAACAGATCAAGGCCCGCTGGCCTCAGGCCCGGTACGTCATCCTGGTCGACGACGTGCGCCAGCAACAAATCGCCAAGGCCGCCGGGGCCGACAGCGCCCTTCTCAAAGGATTCCCGACAGCCCAGCTTTTCGCCACCATCGAACGCCTGCTGCAGCTAAGGCCTGCTAAGTAAATCTGCACGACTCAAGAAGGAGATAATCATGAACAGGCTCCAAATCAAATCGATCCAAATGAAAATCGCGTTGTGGGCGGGAGCTTGTCTGCTGATGTTGGCTTTGGTCCTCACCGGTTACGGGGTGTGGCGATTGCGCACCCAGGCAATGAACAATGCCCAGGAGAGCGCCATCGCGCTGGCCAAGGCCGAAGCGGCCCAGATTCAGGCGGAGGTCGAGCTGGCGCTGGACGCGGCCCGCACCATGGCCCAGGCCCTGTCGGCCGTCAAGAGCCAGGACCTCGAACTGACCCGCGATCAGGTCAATGGGATGTTGAGGGAATTGACCGTCAAAAATCCCGACTTCCTCGGTACCTGGACGATATGGGAACCGGACGCCTTCGACGGAAAGGACGCTGAGTACGTCGACGTGCATCCTTACGACGAGACCGGGCGTTTCATCGCCTATTGGAACCGGGACGATCAAGGGAACATCCAGGTCGAGACGCCGATGGATTACGAGGTCGAAGGTGTCGGCGACTACTACCAGATCCCCAAGAAGACCCACGAGGAAACGGTCACCGAGCCCTACCTCTACCCGGTCCAGGGGAAAGATGTGCTGATGACGTCCGTGGTGGTGCCCATCATGGCGAACGGCCAATTTCACGGCGTCGCCGGGGTCGATCTGGCACTCGATTTCTTCCAGACCCACGCCGACGACATCGACGCCTACGAGGGAAGCGCCAGACTGATCCTGATCAGCCACGAAGGGACGTTGGCCGGTATGACAGGAAGCCCTGAGTCGGTCGGTAAAAACTTGAGCGAAATTGGCCATGACGTGGAAGAGTACGACGCCTATATTCAGAGAGGACGAGTGAGCTACGATGAAAGCGCTGACAGCGTCGCGGTATTTGTGCCAATCCAGTTCGGCCAGACAACGACCCCCTGGTCAGTGAATATCAGTATACCCACCGCCCAGATCAACGCCGAGGCGATCTCCGCCATGTGGTGGATGATCGGGATCGGCATCGTAGTGACCGGCGCTGCTCTGGCGCTGCTCTGGCT
>DSAR01000296.1 GCA_011046405.1 Chloroflexota bacterium
CTGAGTAGTTACTGCAAAAGTTGGTATCTTCTCAATAAACCGGGGGCTTGTTCGTAGTAGGCGCTTCAGCGCCCTTAAAAGCGCACTAAAGCCGCTAGATAGCGCGCTATCTAGCGCGCGCACTACGAACAGATTCACCCCAAGTTATTGAGAAGATGCAAAAGTTGCATATTGGCTTCCATCACCGTCCAGGCGCGGGATGTGCAGACATCAGGCCTCGTCCTTGAGTCCGAGCACGTAGACGTCGGAACGCTTCCATCCAGAGAGCGCGGCGATGTGACGGGCGGCATCGGAACGTTTCATCCCCTGAGATAAAAGCACATCGAATTCAGCTCGCACCTGCTCCTCCTCCCATTCAGCGGCGTCTTCAGATGCTCCGTCTACAACGAGCGTGAACTCGCCGCGCGCTTCGACAGCGTCAAAGTGAGCTTGAGCTTCGGCGATCGTGCCGCGCCATATTTCCTCGTGGAGCTTGGTCATCTCTCGACCGATGACCATGGAACGCTCGCCGCCCAACACGCGCGCCATATCGGCCAGGCTCTCGCGCAGGCGGTAGGGTGATTCGAAAAAGATCAGTGTATACGGCGCCCTGGCTACTGCTGATAAGAACCGTTGTCGTTCGTTAGGCTGCCGGGGCAGAAAACCCAGGTAGAGGAATCTGTCGGTGGGCAAGCCGGAGACCACCAGGGCCATGATCGGTGCCGATGGGCCGGGTATGGCGGTGACCGGGTATCCCCGGTCAATGGCCATAGAGACCAGTTCATAACCGGGATCAGAAAGACCCGGCATGCCGGCCTCTGAGATAAGGGCGACGTCGCCAGTCTCCAGCGTGCCCAAGATCGTGTCCAGCTTGGTCAACTTATTTCCTTCGAAGTAGCTGGTGACCGGCGTCTCTATTTCGTAATGCCGGGTGAGGATAGCCGCGCGCCGGGTGTCTTCAGCCGCGATGAGGTGAGATTCCCGGAGGGTGCGCAACGCGCGCAGTGTCATATCCTCCAGATTGCCGATGGGCGTGCCGACCAGGTAGAGTGTGCCCATTCTCAGGCCTCCTCAGGCCTCCTTGTGCTGACGTGTTCGTGCGTTAGCTATGTCGTGACCCGGTGGGAAATGCCGCTCAACAATCCCTCGCGCCCCTCGAAAACGTCCAGTATCTCAAGGCCACCGGTCTTGATCTCGTAGCGGCGGATTTCTTTGGCGTGATTGGAGCCTCGCATCTTGAGAATCATGATGGCTCGCTGCATGGCACTTTCGACCTCGACGTAACGGAGCATGACGATGGTATCCACGATAAAAGATATGCCGCCTTTGAAGGCGCGTTGATACATCGCGCGCCCCTCTTCACCCAGCAGCATAGCCGTGATGCCTTCACGACGCAGGCCGTTGTTTACAGAGGTGTATATATCACGGAGCTTTTCTGAATCGCTGGTCAGACGATCAAAGTGGGATACGCTGTCCAGGGCCAATCTTCGGATGTTGGCGTCGAGGAGAAGCTGATTGAGACGACTATTGGGCGTCTGGATACTGGCCAGAAAGACCTCGGGAGACGTGAAGAGCATATATAGCTTGCCCTCGTCCTCGAGGCTTTTGAGGTCCCATCCCAATGTCCTGGCGTCCCGGTAGAGTGAATTGGGCAATTCCTCGAACGAGATAAACAGCCCTGGTTTGTTATGTTTGGCCCCGTGGATCAGGTATTGGAGCGCCAGGGACGTCTTGCCGGTCCCGGGAGCGCCGCGCACAAGGATCATCGATCCTCGTATAAAGCCCCCGTGTAGCATCTCGTCGAGCCCCTTGATGCCTGTGGTTACACGTTTGTTTGTCACGCTTACCCCCTGGTTATCTTAATGATTTTGTGTGAAGACGACGTATGCCAGGGCCCCGCCGCAATACCCGGGCAGATCGATGATGATTTCTTCGGAAATCGGTGGATGATCGTCTCGATAAGGATCATGTAGCTGAACACGTATCTGCATCGGTTTGGGGTGATTGTCGAAAGACATCTCCCAGGCTGCTTCGTTGTTATAGATGGTATTGAGGCGTGTATCTGCGCCGGCTGTGACCACGGTGTCGATGCCCGCCCCCCAGACGCGAACGGGATAGCCGATCAGTGAGTTTTCGTCCAGGTCCTGCACGTGTCCAGCAGCGCCGGTCCACTGGCAACCATATTGGGGTGTACCCAGTGTAACTTCGGCAGTGAAAGGCCATGGCGACTTGGTTGCCCGGGGTGTGGGTGTGCTGGTTGGAGGGAAGGTGGGAGTGGGCGGGAAGGTCGGCGTGACGGAAGGGGTCAACGTCGGTGTGCGGGTCCTCGTCGGCCCCGGCGTGGGGGACGCGGTAGGGCTACTGGTGGGCGTCCAGGTTGGAATGCCCGGTGTTAGCGTGAAAGTGGGGGACGGCAAGACAATCAGGGTTGGCATAGGAGGCGGCGCAAAGGGATTGAAGACGTTAAGGGCCATCACACTGTAGAGACATATCAGAACCCCCGTCATCGCCAGCACCCCAACGGTCACCCTATTGATCAATCTCGTTTTCCTGTCCACCTTTGATTTCAGTCTCTTTTCCATTGTATAATCTGCTTCCATTTTTTGATCTCCTGCGCTTGCAAGAAGTTAGTGGGAGGTGCGGCTTTAGCGAATTATTGTCCCGTTTCGTAACTGCTCACCTTGTGTCCGCCGGATCACAATCCGGCCGCGGGCAGGCAGTGTATTGGCTTCTGATCACCTTGCCAATAGCCCACGCGCCATCGGCGCGGATTGTGATCCGCTCTGCACACGTATGCTGAGCAGTTACCCCGTTTCGATGAAGTGTTGGATTTCGGCCTGTTTCCACAAATCTTCGATCCATCGCTGGATGGCCTGGTCGCGTAAGAAGCGCATATTCTCCGGGCCGATTTCCCGGGCCGGATCGCGCTCAATGACCTGTACGATGTGGTAGCCGTTTGGGCTTTCGATCACCCCACTGAATTGGCCCGGTTGCAGGGCGAAAGCGGCATTCTCGACCTCTGGAACCACCAGGATACCTCGCGGAAAGAACCCCAGATCCCCGCCATGTTCGCGAGTGCTTGTATCTTGCGAGTGCGCCCTGGCCAGGGCTGCAAAATCGGCGCTGGCCTGGAGTTGTGTCAAGATGCGCTCGGCTTCTTCACGGGTGTCGACGTAGATGTGCCGGGCGTGGACGTGTTCTGCGGTGGTGGGGATGCTATCCAGGACGTGCTGAATCATTTTCATCCCCAGCAGTTGCCGGCGTGTTTCTTCCCAGGCTTCTTCTTTGGTCTGGCCTAGCGCGGCCAATTTGGCCTGGAAGGCCTCTTCGCCGTTATTCTCCTCGATCATGTCCTGCAGGTAGGCGTTGACCTCTTCGTCAGAGATGGTAACGCCGGCTTCAGTTGCGGCTTGTTCTGTTAGCACCTGTTCGATCATCATATTGAGGCTCCACTCGCTCTGTCGAGCGATCATTTCGGCCATCGTTTCCTGCCCTTCCGGGCTGTTAGGGTCGATGCCTTGAGCGAGCAATTGGGCCTCTAATGCCGCTTCAATTTGGCTCAATTGGCGTTCGTAATCCTCCAGGTAAATGGGTTGCCCATTGACCGACGCCGCTTTGGGAGGTTCTGGCGTCATCGTCGGCGCGACGATGACAGAATCCTCGGCATCTTGGGGGATGGGTGATGGTTCCGCTTGGGTTGGATTTTCTGAAAGCGCCCCGTCGACAGGTCTTGCCGTCGGCATTGGCGTGCAGGCTGTCATCAGTAAAAGAACAATCAAAAAAACCAATCGCTTCACGCATTTTGTGCTCATAGAAATCTCCTCTGGATTGACCCGAGGCCAATCCGTATCTGTTTTTGCCGTATAATCCTTCCGCTATGATTATACTCAGTTTGTGTGTCATGCGCAAACGCATTTGATTTGAGTTTTACTATTCACATTCGTGACCAAGAGCCTGATTTTCTATCACGAATCACACGAACGTTTTTTGGTATCATCTCAATAAACCGGGGCAAACTCGCTCGGGCCGGTCTCCTGACCGTGCCCGCTGTGGCTCGGTCGGGAGACCGGCCACAGCTCCCCAACTTATTGAGAAGATACGTTTTTTGGTTCTTTGGGATTTCGCATGGCCGCGGTGAGAGATTAGCCACGAATTGCACGAATTAACACGAAAAACCCAAAGATTAGTGACAATTCGTGTAATTCGTGGCGAAAAGTTGAGGTACGCTTTAAAATTTTTACGTAAATCGTGCCAAACAGTGAATTTTCTTGAGTAAAATGTTAAATTCTCTGTGCTCTCTGTGTCTCTGTGGTGAAATCTAGGCTTATTTCAGCGCAGCCTTAAATTCGTGTTATTTGTCCATTCGCGTCATTCGTGATCCAGATGTAGAGCGAGTTTCCATACTCGCCGCTTGGGGTTGATGAACTATTCAAATGCGTCAGAACAGATCCCAGGGGCTTTAGAAGGCCCCAAAACCGCTACGTTTTCCCTGTGTGGGACCGGCTTGTCAAGTTTTCCATCGCCTGTTACAATCTTGCTACCGGATGCTTTGGCAGTTGTTATGAATTTAAAAAAAATCTGAAGTCAATCTATGAATAGGATGCTGTGTGGAAAAAGAATAGTGCGCGAGATATGGAAGGGCTTGAAGCGGCCCATCCGGCGCTGGGAGTCAATACTTGTCTTCATAGCATTGCTGTTGGTTTTGACCGTCGAAGGGCCGCCGCCGGGGCTAATCGATACGCAAGTTCACCGTTTGCTGTCTGGCGAGCGTTTCGATTTCGTGGATTGGGAGATAGCGGCTGTGACCGGCAAGTTGCTCCACGGGTTGATCGCCCCGCAGCGCTACATGGATGAGGCTGCCCGCCGCGATTTTGTCCTGGATTACCTGGACCGCGTGCAGCGCATTCACCATTTGGAGAGGGAGATCTACCTGGTCTACACCGACCCCGACGTGGCGGACGCCTATGCAGAGACGGCTGGACAGCGCGCCCATTTGGCCGAGATGCGCCGCCAGCAGCGTCATCGCCAGCAATTCGCCGAGGCAATCCTGGAGGAACAGATTGCCTGCGTATTGCTCGACGAGGGCTTCGGTTGGATGGGGCAGGTGTTCCCGCCGGTGTGGGGTCATTTTACACCGCTGCCTCGACTCCTGATCATTTCACCGCGCGAGCGTATTGAACGCATCTACAGCTTGTTTTTACAGCATGGCCTGGAGGTTGCGGAGCAAGAGATGATCGAGGCGCAGGTCGAGTCGGCGGATGACATCGCGCTGTCGACGCGGGTCAACTCGCCCCAGGCGGCGGTCGGCGACGTGTCGTCGTTGGTCACCGACATCGGCGGGCTGGCGGCCTATCCGGCGATGCTCCTGGAGAGCGGCAACATCGCTTGGATCGCCGACGTCATGGCC
>DSAR01000025.1 GCA_011046405.1 Chloroflexota bacterium
CCTGAAGCGTGGTCTAAACGCGATGGGAGAGGGTTTTTACGATTTCGTGCTGATCGATTGCCCCCCCTCCCTGGGCACGCTGACCCTCAACGGGCTCACCGCCGCCGACCTGCTCATCATTCCGGTTCAATGTGATTATTATACCGCCTATTCCCTCCGTCATTTCGTCAAAATAGTCCAACAAATCCGGGAGAAGATGAACCCATGGCTCACCTACCGCGTTCTGGTCACGATGTACGACCGGCGCAACAAAATCTGCGAGGTCATCCACGAGCAGATGACAAAGAGTCTCAACAGCGTGTTGTTCGATACCATCATCGAAGTAGACACTAAACTGCGGGAAAGCCCGGCGTTCGGTCAGCCAGTCACGCATTATGCGCCCAAGACTCGAGGCGCTCGCCAATACCGTGCGCTGGCCAAGGAGTTGCTGAACCATGCCAAGTGACGAACTCAACGCCCAACTAGAAAATCTATTCGATGACACGGTCCATCAACCAGAGACGGAGCGTGCGGATGCCGACGAGTCTGTAGAAGAGAAAATCCTCGACCTTCTGGAGAACAAAGCCGCCATCCAGCCGCCGCCCCCAGAACCTGCGCGGCTAGACACGCCGCCATACAGCGACGAAACACCCATCATCCAGGCGGAGGACGTCGCCATCCCGCTCGCAGACGCTGGCTTTCAAGAACTAGCCGCCCAGGCTCAAAAACTCAGCATCCTGATTCGAGGAACAATGATCGTGGGCAGCGCTCTCTTGATCCTGTTGCTGATTCACCTGATCTGGCAATGGCCAACTATGACACCCCAAACGTCCTACGTACTCTACTTCGGCGTCGGCCTGGCCATTTTTATCGCTACCGTGCTCCAATGGCAGGGCAATGCCTCGCTCAACAAGGCGCTTCGACAAACGCCAACCCAGATACCCACGCCATCCTCCTTCAGCAAACAGATTAACCGGTTCGTGGAAGCCAATGCTCAATTGCAAAAGCGGGTATGCCAACTCCAGGCCGCGACACAGGTATCCCACCACATCGCTGTCGCCAACGATCTCGAAGTGGTGATGCAGACGACGGTCGATGCGATCACCGACTACTTCGACTTCCATCACACGGGTCTGTTTCTGATCGACGTCAACGAAAATGAAGATGGACAAAAACAAGGAGCCGGTATGCAATGGGCGATTCTCAAGGCCGGCAGCGGCGAGATCGGCCAGAAGATGTTAGCCCAAGATCACAAAATCAAAGTCGGCAGCAAGTCGCCTGTGGGATGGTGTGCATCCCAAGGCCGGGCCCAGGCCATCCCCGATCCCGACAATCAGTTGTCCCGACACGATCTGGACGCCAATCCGCTGTTGCCCGATACCCGGTCCGAGCTGGCCCTGCCTGTGAAGGTGCAGGATCGCATAATCGGCGTGCTGGACGTACACAGCAGCGAACGCCAAATGTTCGACCAGGAGATCATCGAACTTCTCCAGATGATCGCCGATCAAATCGCCATAGCCATCGGCCATGCCCGAACGCCATCGGAGCAGGTGGGAGAACAAGAGCGAGAAAGCAAAAGCGAAGACACTCCCCTCCCCATCGAAGAGAAGGTTACCCTGTCATCCGAACAGGCATTGACCAAATACGAACGCACGCTCACAGATCTCGCGCCTACGTCGCCGGCGATCGAAGAAAAGATCAAGCGGGCCATTCAACAAGCCATCGAAAAGCAGAAGATCGTTGTCCAAGCCGCCAACGCCAACGACGCCGAGGCCTCGCATGACGAAGCGGCCATCCTGGTGAGCCCCATCCAGCTGCGAGGAGAAGCGATCGGCGTGCTGGGTCTAAGGGAAACGGGCAAACGTTACTGGACCGAGGATGAGATCGTCCTCATCGAAACCATCGCCGACCAGATGGCGCTGGCTATTGAAAACGCCCGCCTGTTAAGAGAGACCCAACTCCGTGCCGAACGGGAACGTCTCGTATCCAACATCTCGGCCAAGGTGCGCGCTTCCACTGACGTGGACAGCATCCTGCGCACCGCCATCAGAGAGTTAGGGCGCGCGCTTCACGCATCAGAAGGGCTGATCAACCTGAGCGTCGAAACGGAAGACGAAGTCAAAGCTGAAACTGATCATAAGATAGAACTTGAAGAACTTGAAGAGCTTGAAGACGAAGAAGAGCAACACCGTGAAACCACGCCGCCGCCTCATAGGGCGGAACAAACCGACGTCTCTGATCCAGACGCTGAAGTCGAACACGAGATGTCCACAGAGACGAGCACCGAAAAAACAGCGAGCGTTTGACACGGTCAAAACTCGATCGCCATGGATAAGGATAAATTGGATATAAAAATGATCACGAAATCAAACGACTCGAGACAATCAACAACGCAAACAAATTGCTTCAAAATCTGGGGCCTGCGGATTACGTTGATCGTGCTCCTGTTGGGCAGCCTGGGCGCGTGCCAACCCGACGAGACAAACGCCATCAGGATCGTCGCCAGCCTACCTCTATCACCAGATAAAAGTGGATTGGGGTGGGACACCGCCCAGGGGATGTTGCTGGCCATCGAAGAAGCCAACTATCAAGCAGGAGATTTCATCGTCGAGTTCGAACTACTGGATGCCAGCGGGCCAGACGACGACATCCTGGTCCCCGAACGGGAGGAAGCGAACGCAAAAAAGGCAGCCGCCGACGCTGAGGTACTCATCTACCTGGGGAACTCCTACAGCAGCGGGTGCAAAGTCGGCATCCCGATTCTCAACCAGGCCGGTCTGGCCCAGATCAGCCCCGGCGCCACCTACCCTGGCCTGACGAAACAGGGTTTCGCCGCTGGTGAACCGGCGATCTATTACCCGAGCGGCGAACGCACCTTCTTCCGCGTCGTCACCACCGACGATATGCAAGGGCCGGCCGGGGCGTTCTGGGCCCAGGATCAAGGTATGGAGCGGGTCTACATCGTCGAACAGGAAGACATCTACGGCCAGGGATTGTCGCGAGCATTCAATCAAATCGCCCAGATCATCGATCTGAACGTGGTTGGCACGAGCACTGTCGCGGAAGGGCAAAATACCGGTCTCGAAACGCTCGTCGCCGACATCGCCGCCCAGCAACCTGACCTGATCTATTATACCGGCTTTCGCTCCGGCGCGGTTCCCCTGATCCAGGCTTTGAAACAGGGCGACGTCACCACTTCATTTATGGGGGGCGATGGTATCTTCACGCCCGCTCTGATCGAGGAGCTGGGACCAGACGCCGAAGGAATCATGGCCACGTTCACCGGTCTCTCGGTCGATCAACTCGACGACAGCGAGGGATTCACACAGCGTTACGAAGACCGTTTTGGAACCCAACCAGGTGGATGGAGCATCCCCGGCTACGATGCGATGAACATCGCCCTGGCAGCTATCGCTCAAGCTGGCCAAGCAGAGCGCGCAACGGTGCTCAACTCCCTGCGTTACATCAATCACGATGGTCTGGCCGGCCATTACAGCTTTGACCAGAACGGTGACACAAGTCTTTTACTCATCTCCGGCATGTACGTCCAGGATGGGCAGTGGCATTCGGAGGGTTTGTTGAGGGTACAGTGATGCCCACGGGAAGAAACGGCCGCCGGTAAAGGAAGAAAATTATGTTTCGCAACCAAAGCGTATTGAGAAGACAAATACTATGGCCGCTGCTGATCTTCGAGGTCGTAGCGCTGTTTATCATTGGATTAGCCATCGCCTACTTCTACCAGGGACAGTTCCAGAGCACCCTGGCTTTGCAGCAGGAAACGGCCAGATCGACAGCAATCAACGTCGAGGAATACATAGGTGGGTTGCAGTCAGTGCTAGAACTGGCGGGGCAAAATCAAGACCTGATGAATCTCCCCTCGCTCCAACAACAGGTATCCCTGGGTCAGATCAAGGGGCAGCACAGGGCCTACGAAAATCTGGTGATCGTCGACCACCTGGGTCAGACGCAGACCCAGTTCACCTTTATGACCAATATCCCACCCCTGCCAGAAAATTGGCGCGAGCACGAGGCCTTTCTCCAGGCGATGGCAGGCAACACCTACGTCAGCCCGGCGGAATATTACCAGGGATTGGCCCATTTGCTCATAGCGGTTCCTATTCGAGACACCCAACTGCGCATCGTAGGCATGCTCGCCGCCCAGATCGACCTGAATGCCCCGCTGTGGGAAATCATCGCCCCGGCCGGCAGCGGAGAAACAGGCTACACCTACGTAGTGAACCCGGAAGGGAATCTGATCGTTTCGCGCAACATCACCCTCGTCCGCCACCACGAAGAAGTCAAAGAACTGACCGGCGTCCAGGCCGCCATCGACGGCAAACAGCCAGGCACCCCTTACGTAGGGTTGACCAATATCATAGACACCCACGATTTGCGAAGCGATTCCAAAGAGAAAGGATTGTTCGACCACATCGTCGTCGGTGGCGTGAGCACCCTTCCCAGCCTGAGATGGCACGTCGTCGCCGAACTTCCCGTCAGCGAAGCCTACGCCTATCTATTCTCGCTCTTGCCTCTCCTGGGCATCCAACTGCTCATCGGTTTGGGTTTCGCCATCGGCGTGTGGTTCTACGTCAGCAAACGGGTGGTCAATCCCATCCTGGAGATGACGCGCGGCGCTCAGATCATCGGCGATGGACAATTGGATCATAGGATCGAAGTCAAGGCCAGTGGAGAATTGGCGACCCTGGCGCATGTGCTGAACGCCACGGCGACCCAGTTGCGCGATCTGATCAATAGCCTGGAACAACGTGTGAGCCAGCGCACGCGCGATTTGGAACGGCGCGCTATCGAGCTGGAAGCCGCCTCCCGCGTCGCCAGAGAGGCGGCAACGATCCGAGACGTAAATGAGCTGATGGATGAAACGACACACCTCATCTCCGTGCTCTTCGGCTTCTATCACGCGGGCATCTTTCTGCTAGATGACGCCAGAGAACACGCGGTTCTCCAGGCCGCCTCATCGGAGGGCGGGCGGACAATGCTGGCCCGCCAGCACAAGCTAAAGGTAGGCGAGGAAGGCATCGTCGGGTACGTCGCGCATCATGGCGCCTCGAGAATTGCGCTGGACGTGGGCGAGGACGCCGTCTTCTTCGACAACCCCGATCTGCCGCAGACCCGATCGGAGATAGCCCTGCCGCTGTCGGTTCGTGAAGAGGTCATCGGCGTGTTGGACGTGCAGTCCACAGAAGCAGCGGCCTTCTCCGACGAAGACATCGCCGTCTTGCAAACCATGGCCGATCAGTTGGCCGTCGCCATCGATAACGCCCGTTTGCTCGAAGAAAGTCAGAATGCATTGCGAGAGTTACAGACCCTGTATGGTCAGCTCACGAGAGAAGCCTGGCAAAAACGCCAGAGGGAGGGACTCTCATCCTATCGTTATAC
>DSAR01000390.1 GCA_011046405.1 Chloroflexota bacterium
CGATGATACATAGGTATCTTCTCAATAAGTTGGGGAGCTGTGGCCGGTCTCCCGACCGAGCCACAGCGGGCACGGTCAGGAGACCGGCCCGAGCGAGTTTGCCCCGGTTTATTGCGATGATACGAAAATAGGTTCTTTGGGATTTCGCATGGCCGCGGTGAGATTAGCCACGAATTGCACGAATTAACACGAAAAACCCAAAGATTAGTGACAATTCGTGTAATTCGTGACGAAAAATTGACCACTTGCTAAGCTAACCAGGCGAACTACCAGAGAGCCAGAAAATATCAAAGTAGGAGCGGATATGCTTGATTTCAAATTGACGCAAGAAAAACCGGCATCCGACGAGCTGGCGACAGAAACGTACGAGTTGATCATCCTGGGCGGGGGGCCGGCCGGGTTGACGGCGGCGATTTACGCCGGTCGCTCGCGCATCGAGACGCTGTTGCTGGGCGGTTCGCTGCCCGGCGGCCAACCGGCCAACACCGACGCTGTAGAGAATTTCCCCGGCTTTCCCGAGGGCATCGACGGGCCAGAGTTGGCCCAACGGTTCCTGGCCCAGGCGGAACGCTTCGGGGCAAAGGTCACGCTGGATAACGTGACGGCAGTGGACTTCTCGGCCCAGCCCTTCACCATCCATACCTACAGCAAGGCATACCAGGGGCGGGCTGTGATCGTCGCTACCGGGGCCACGCCGCGACGATTGGGCGTGCCTGGCGAGGACACCTTTTACGGGCGGGGGGTCTCTGCCTGCGCGACCTGCGATGGATTCTTCTATCGGGATAAGGAGACCGTCGTGGTGGGCGGCGGGGATAGCGCGCTCGTCGAGGGCATGTTCCTGACCAAATTCGCCAACAAAGTCACCATCATCCATCGCCGGGACGAACTCCGGGCGACCCAGATCTACCAGGAGCAGGCCTTTGCCAATCCCAAGATCGAATTCGTGTGGGATTCGGTGCTAGAGGAGGTGCTGGGCGAGCAGACGGTCACCGGCGTGCGGGTGAAGAACGTCAAGACTGGCGAAAGCACGATCATTGACACCGCCGGGGTCTTTATCTACATCGGGATGGAACCCCAGACAGCGCTGTACGAAGGCCAGTTAGCGTTGAACGAGCAAAGATACGTGATCTCGGATCGCCGCCAACGGACCAACGTGCCGGGGATTTTCGTGGCCGGCGACGTGCAGGACCCTCGCTATCGCCAGGTCGTCGTCGCTGCCGGCACCGGGGCGATTGCGGCGATGGAGGCGGAGCGTTACCTGGGCGCCTATCCAGGCTAACGGTGAATCGAGACAATTGAGTCGAGTGTGTTTCGTTTTATTTGAGGCAAGGCTCGTAGTAGGCGATTTATCGCCGTAAAAGCGCGCTGAAGTCGCAGATAGACTGAATAAGGAAGGGAGGAACCTATGTCATTGGATTTCAATCCGGATAAAAAAGAGACCTACGACGTGATCATCATCGGCGGCGGCCCGGCCGGTTCGACGGCGGCGATCTACACCGCCCGGGCCGGGTGGAAGACCCTGGTCATCGACAAGGGGCTGACGGCCGGGGCGCTGGGCCGCTCGTCCCAGATCGCCAACTTCCCCGGCGTGCCCGAGCCACTCAGCGGCGCTGAATTGGTGACCCGTATGCGCGAGCAGGCGGAATCCTTTGGCGCGACCTTCGTCGACGACAAGGTGCTGCGGGCCGATATAAAGAAGGACCCCAAGCAGATTTGGGTGGGGCAAGGCGCCCACGAAGGCCGGGCCGTGATCATCGCCACCGGCGCGATGGGGCGCACCAACCGGGTTCCAGGCGAGAACCGCCTGCTGGGCCGGGGGGTGAGCTATTGCGCCACGTGCGACGCTGCTTTCTTCCGCGACAAGGCAGTCGCCGTGGTGGGCAACAACGACGAAGCGCTCGAGGAGGCACTGACGTTGACCCGTTTCGCCTCGGAAGTCCACCTCGTCAGTCCCACCCCGGAATTGACGGCCTCGAGGGACGTGGTGGATGAGTTGAAGAGCCACCCCCAGGTCACGACGTACGTGGCGACCAAACTGCGGGAGATCCTGGGAGAGGATAGTGTGGAAAGCATCACGGTCTATTCCCGGGAAGAGGGAGAGCGGACGATCCCGGTGAGTGGGGTCTTCATCTACCTGCAGGGCAACGTGCCCATCGTCGATTTCCTGGGTGAGCAAGCCGAGACCGACGAAGGGGGCTGTTTGCTCGTGGATGAGTTTCACCAGACGACGACGCCGGGCGTTTTCGCGGCCGGAGACGTCCTGTGTAAACACGTCAAGCAGGCCGTCATCGCGGCCGCCGAGGGTGCCAAGACGGCGGTGGCAGTGGACCGACACCTGCAGGGCCGGGAGAAACTCCGGCCCGACTGGTCCCATTAGATAGCAGGCCGTCATGCCCGACCACCCGACGCCGCCCCAGGTACCCCGGATCGACGACGGGGTCTGCCGGGCTTGCCGCCAGTGCGCGGCGCGGGAAACCTGCCGGGTCAAGGCTATCCTGTTTGTTTAGAGACGGGAGGATAAAATGAACAACAAATGGCGTTATCACATCACGGTGCATACGTCAGACGATATATTGGGAATGACCCTGGGACCGGTGGAACAGGCGCCGCCGACGATTTTCTGCGACGATGAGGGGGCGTGTTATTTCGATAGCGGCCCCAATCCCCTGACCCAGGCCATCGAACAACTGCTCAACCAGGTCGGCGAGGAGGGATGGGAGCTGGTGCAGATCGTCTTCCGTCCCGACCAGATCATTGGTTTTTGGAAACAGGAAGTCGCTGCGTAGAGATATGATCAAGGAGGTCGTGTATGTTAAGTAAAAACTACCTGGACGTGCCCAAGGAACCGGTGGCCGATGACAAGTCGATCCGCTGGGTGATCGGTAAGCCGGAGGGCGCGCCCAATTTCGCCATGCGGGTGATCGAGTTCGAGCCGGGCGCCGTCTTCGAGATTCACCAGCATCCCTTCGAACACGAGATTTTCGTCATCGAGGGGGAGGGCGTGGCCGAGGGACCGGCGGGCGAGTTCGCCATGCGGCCCGGCGTCGCGCTCTACGTGCCGCCCGACGAGCCCCACGGCTACCGGAACACCGGCGAGGGACCCTTACGCTTCATCTGCGTCATTCCCCACGTCGAAGAAGACTGAGCGAATGTTACGTCTCGGCGCGCACGAATCGATCGCCGGCGGGATGGAGAAGGCTTTCGAGCGGGCCCAGTTGGCCACCTGCGAGGCGGTGCAGATCTTCGTCAAGTCGAACCGCTCGTGGGCCGTGAGAGCGCTGGAGCCGGAGGAGATCGAGCGCTTCAAGGCCAAGGCGGCAGAGACCGGCATTGCGCCGGTGGTGGGCCACGCCTCTTACCTGCTCAATCTGGCGACGCCCAAGGATGCGTTGTGGCAGAAATCCCGTGACATGCTCGTGACCGAATTGGAACGGTGCGAGGCGTTGGACGTTCCCTACCTGGTGCTCCATCCCGGCGCCCACGTGGGATCGGGGGAGGAGGCGGGGCTGGCGCGGGTGGCCCAGGCGTTGGGTGAGGTCCACGCCGCGACAGCCGGCATGGAGGCGCGCGTTCTGCTGGAGAACACGGCCGGGCAAGGGACCAGCCTGGGATACCGTTTCGAGCAGTTGGGGTGGCTTTTGACAAACACACCAGGTGGAGAGCGTTTGGGGGTGTGCCTGGACACGTGTCACGCCTTCGCCGCCGGGTACGAGTTCCGCAGCGCCGAGGGCTACGCCAGCACGATGGCAGCTTTCGAAGAGGCGGTGGGCCTGGAGCGTCTGCTCGCCATTCACCTCAACGATAGCAAAGGGGATTTGGGCGAGCGTAAAGACCGGCACGAGCACATCGGACAGGGGCACATCGGCCGGGAGGGCTTTCGGCACGTGGTGAATGATCCCCGACTGGACGGATTACCCGGTCTGTTGGAAACTCCCAAGGGAGATGACCTGCAAGAGGATCGAGAGAACCTGGCACAGTTACGCGCGTTGATCGAGGCGTGAGAAGGTGAGTGTCTTTGATTCCATTTCCTCCCTATACGACCGGGGCATGCTGCCGCTGGAACTGCTGCTTTTGCGGCGCCTGCGGCAGCAGATTTTTCCGGCCCTGCGCGGCGCGGTGTTGGAATTGGGGGTCGGCACCGGCGTGAACCTGTCGCTTTATAACGGGCACGCTGACGTGATCGGTTTCGATGCCAGCGCCGAGATGCTCTCGTGGGCCGCCCGGCGCGACACCTGCACGCCGCTAAGATTGGTCCAGGGAGACGCGCAACGCCTGCCCTTCGCCGACCGACACTTCGATATCGTGGCCGCCTCGTTGCTATTCTGCTCCGTCGCCGACCCGGCCCAGGGGCTGGCGGAGGCCCGCCGGGTGTTGCGCCAGGGCGGTCGCTTGATGCTCCTGGAGCACGTCCGGGGGCGCGGACTGGGTCGCTGCTTGACAGACCTGCTGCACCCGGCCTGGCACGCCTGGAGCCAAAGTTGCCACCTGAACCGAGAGACGGTCCGAACCGTGTCACAGGTCGGGTTCGATGTACAACGTGTAGAACGACACGTGCTGGGCATTTTTCAGGTGATCGAAGCCCTGGGGTAAGATATCGAGAGTGGAGAGGAGAGAGGACAGAGGAGATCGTATGAGACGTTTTTGGCGTGAAAATTGGTTGGTCATACTCGTGATCGGTGTGATGTTAGGGGGCTATCTGTTCCTCCGCATGCCGGGCGACGAGATGGAATCGGTAGCAGCGTTCGACGCCCAGGTGAACGCGGGTACGCCGACGCTGCTCGAGTTTTACTCCAACACCTGAGCACCCTGCCTCCTGGCCAAGCCCGTCGTGGACGGGCTAGAACGCTCGTTGGAGGGGCGGGCGCAGGTGTTGCGCTTGAGCGTGGCGGATGACGTGGGCGGCCGGCTGGCGATGCGCTATGGTGCGCGGGGCGTGCCCACGTTCGTGTTGTTGGATGGCACCGGACAGGTGATCTACCAGCAGACCGGCATGCCAGATCGAGAGAAGATCGAGGCACTGGTTGCGGAGTTGACGTCAAGGTAGGTCGCCGCAGGACACACCGACAGGGGAGGTTGAGGGGCGGGAGCGTCCCTTTTGAATTCAACAGCCCCCCTCTCCCTCTTCTGGGTTTTGCCGAGAGGGAGAGGGGGGAACTCAATCAGGAGAGAAAAGCTTGCCGCGATGTTATGGCTTGGCTTACCCTCCGATCCGCAAAGTGGTTACAACGGGCGCCAAAGCGCGGGCACGTTGACGGGTTCCCAGCCCGGCAACGAATAGTGCGCCTGAAGACACTCGTACCGCACACCCTGGTAAGTCACCTGGGCGCCTAC
>DSAR01000506.1 GCA_011046405.1 Chloroflexota bacterium
GATTGGGCCAATACCCTACGTGTGAGATCGAAGTGCGGGACACGAACGCCGACGGGCAGGTTGAAATCATCATCTGGGGACACGCAGCACAAAGCATCGACTTGCTACATATCTTTGCCTGGAATGGAGAGACCTACCAATTGTTGGGCGCATTCGAGGGAAAGGCCGGTATCCGCCTGCAAAACACCGATGGAGACCTCGCCGAAGAGATCAGTGTGCGCTACGATGCCGGCGGTGGGCTGGTGTGGGAGGCCGTGCACACCTGGGACGGGGCGAACTACGGTTGGAGCTGGGAACGATACGATTGGTTCTATCTGAGTCGTCCCCACGTCTACCGCACCGACACGCCAGAGCGGATGGTGATCTCCTTCTACCTGGCAATCGACGACCGGGACCTGCCCGGCGCCTATCGCTTGTTGAGCGAAACGGCTCGATCAGCCCAATCTTACGAGATGTGGACGGCCGGTTTTGCCACGACGTTGGCGGTGGAAGTGGGCGTAGTCCACGAACTGGATCGCAGCGACGGTGCAGCCACCGTGGCTGCCCAGGTGCTTTCATACGACAACGTCGATGGGCGCGTCATACTTCAACTCTGGGATACCCGTTGGGCAGTGACCCAAACCGCCGATGGCTGGCGGGGCGTAAGCGCTACGACCGAGTTGCTCGACCGTTGGGAAGCGCCGTACTACCCTTAGGCCCTGTTTTAAAAGTCAATTAACCTTGCGAAGGTTAGAAAATACGTAGCAAATTGCGACAACTTTGGGTGCAGGATAGCCGTTTGAGCTTACAATCAATACCCGTGAATGAAATTTCGACTGGGTCACGCTTAATGGCATTGAGTTCCTGGAGTTTTCCAGTAGATCGTCATTAGAATGCTTCTTAAGTGGAAAACTCCAGTGAGTTCTGGTTTAGAAGCAAAGCAGCTTCTGCCAGGAGAGGAGGTGCTTTATCAACAAGATATCTGTACCGACAGGCGCGCCTACGGAGCGAGCGTTCTTGGTTGGGGTCGAGTTGAAAGATCCCAGGCGCCGGGACGTCGCGCCACATCTTTGCGAGGGCGCGAGCGAGCACTGGCCGATCGAGGAATCGCTGGCCGAGTTGGCTCAACTGGCCAATACGGCCGGGTTGGACGTCGTGGGGCAGATCGTGCAACGTTTGGACCATCCCGACCCGGCGACCTTTATCGGATCGGGCAAGGTGGAGGAACTCCGGCAGCAAGTTGTCGAGACCGCTTCCACCACCGTCATTTTCGATGACGAACTATCGCCCCGCCATCAACGGGAGCTGGAGGAAAGGCTGGGAGAAAGCATCAAGTTGCTCGACCGAACCTCCCTGATCCTGGACATCTTCGCTCAACACGCCAACACGCGCGAGGGCGCGCTTCAGGTTGAGCTGGCCCAGTATGAATACCGGTTACCCCGCCTGACCCGGGCGTGGACCCACCTGGCGCGCCAATCGGGCGGACGCGCTGGCGGCGCGACCGGCGGCGTGGGCGTGCGTGGCCCTGGCGAGACCCAGCTCGAGACTGACCAGCGGGTCATTGGACAGCGCATCGCGCAACTCAAGCGCGACCTGGAGGACGTGCGGGCTCATCGTGGACGCCACCGCAAGCGACGGCGCAAGGCCGGTATGCCCACCATCGCCATCGTCGGCTACACCAACGCCGGCAAATCGACGCTGCTCAACCGCCTGTCCGACGCGAATGTGCTGGTACAGGATAAACTCTTTGCAACCCTGGATCCAACAACCCGCCGCGTCGTGCTGCCCAATGGGTCTGAGGTGCTCTTTACCGATACCGTCGGGTTCATCCAGAAGCTGCCCACACAATTGGTCGCCGCTTTCCGGGCCACGCTGGAAGAGGTGACGGAGGCGGATCTCCTGGTCCACGTTCTGGATATCACCCATCGCCAGGCAAGGCGCCAGGCCGATGCGGTGCAAGAAACCCTGGCAGAAATAGGCGCTGTCGATCATCCCACAGTCACTGCATTGAACAAGATCGATCGCCTGTCTTCATTGGAGGTCATCGCTTCCAAGCGGGAGATGTATCCCAACCCGGTAGCCATATCTGCGCTCACGGGGGCCGGATTGGATCGCTTGTTGACGTTGCTCCAGGATATGTTGGAGGCAGAGATGGTTCCCCTCGACGTTTTGATTCCTTACGAGGCCGGCGAGTTGGTGAACTTATTCCATCGGCGGGGATTGATCGAACTGGAAGAGCACACCGAGGATGGAACACACATCATCGGGCGTATGCCGAAGATGCTGCTCGATCATTTTCAGGACGTCCTGCACTAGCTTGACCATGGCATATTCGGGCATATTAGCTGAGCTCAGACTTCTGAAGTCTAGATGGCCTGGACGCAAACCGAGATTTTGCAATAACTGCTCAGGCCAGCCCTTTGCTGTGCCGGAGAGCGGGCACTAGGCTGAGCAGTTACGGTCTAATATGCCATTGTCGAGCCAGGTATATTGACGATTGGCGATTCTCATGTATTGACGCAGCGTGCTGCTCGTGTTAAAATGACTTACGGGTGAGGATGAGACACAGGAGTTCAGAAGATGATCAATGAATTTTTCAATCGATTTAGTGAATTTATCGCCCGGATGCCGGGTTTACCGATCTTGATTGCGCTAAGTTTGATCCTGCTTAATTTTGTGTTGCAACTGTTGATCGACGCGCCAATCGTCGGGTGGATGGCCCAGACGAACTGTCTACTGCATCTCGGATTGGTCATTGGCCTATTGGGCCTTCTGTTGGGCGAGGCGCTGTGAATAGGCGCCCGTTTTGTTTTGCCGGCCTTGATCAAGTCAATGATCCACGACCGGGCAAGGTATCAGATAGATATGGATAAGAAACAACTTTCACGAGTATTTTTTCACAATTCGAAACCAAAATTCGTGTCATTTGTCCATTCGGGCTATTCGTGATCCAGAGATGTCGGATAATGAAGAAACTCGATATAAATCGTATGGATGAATCGAATGACATCAAAATCTTGTATATGGAGGATGACCCAGGGTTAGCCCGGTTGGTACAGAAACGACTGGAACGGGTGGGCTACGAGGTTGACCTGGCGCCTGATGGTGAGACGGGATTGGAGATGTACAAGACCGGCTCTTACGACGTGGTGGCAGTGGATCATTCGATGCCGGTATACAGTGGTTTGGAAGTGATTCGCATGTTGGCTGCGCGCGACATATTACCTCCAATGATCATGATCACCGGAAGCGGCAGCGAGGAAGTAGCCGTCGAGGCGATCCAGTTGGGGGCCGGGGATTACGTGGTCAAGGATATCGAGGGCGGGTACCTCAATTTGCTTCCCACCGTGATCGAGCGCGTCCTTCTCCAACGTCGACTGGTCGAGGCGCGCCAGCAAGCCGAAGAGGCGTTACGACACCGGGTGGCCGAATTGGAGGCCCTGGCCCAGGTCTCGGCGGCGTTGCGCAATGCGCAGCACGTCGATGAGATGTTGCACATCGTCTTGGCGCAGGCAGTCCAGGTGGTTGGCGCTGCTTTTGGGTGTATTTTTATCCTCGATCCAGAGACAGAAGATTTGATCGCCCAGGTTTCTTATCCGCCTGATTTTTATCCCCTGGGCGTGCGACATAGCTTGGGAGAGGGTATCACGGGTCACGTAGCAATGACAGGCGAGGTGCACGTCACCGATAACGTCCAGGAAGATCCCCTCAGTCAGGTGATGCCTGAAGAAATGGACTTAGTCGGTGCGTTGGGGAGCACAGTAGCTTTACCGCTCCAGACGCAAGACGCGATCATTGGCGTGATGCACATCGCATTTGGCGCCCAGATCATCGTTTCAGACGACAAGATGCGTCTACTTATCGCCACCGTCGATATAGCCGCCAACGCGATCCGGCGGGCGATGGTGGTCGCCGGCTTGGAAAGCGAAGTCGCAGCCCGCACGGCTGAAATTCGAGCCGAACAAGAAAAGAGCGAGGCGATCCTGCGCAGTGTCGGAGAAGCCATCACGATGATGGATCTGGAGAAACGAATTCGCTACGTCAATGAGGCTTTCGAAACCCTGACCGGCTATACAGAAGAAGAGGCGTTGGGGAGACAGATCGAGTTCTTGATCGACGAGCAGGCACCTGAACAGACCCGCCAGAGTTGGAAGCGAGCCTGGTCGAGAGGAGATGCATGGCAGGGCGAGATGACACTTCGGCACAAAGAAGGACGTATTTACGAGGCGACCATCTCTTTTTCCCCCATGCAGGATGCACTCGGAGATCTGGTGGGATACGTAGCCAGTCATCGGGACATCACAAAGATCAAGGACCTCGACCGGGCCAGAAGTCGCTTTATCGCCAACGTCTCCCATCAATTGCGCACACCGGTGACGGTGATGCAACTCTATATCCATTTGATGCGTCAGAGAGGAGCCGTCGCAAAGGCGGAGCAGTATCTGGATGCCTTGGAGGACGTCACAAATCAGTTGACGCATCTTATTCAAGACATCTTGGAGATGGCGACGCTGGATAGCGGTCAGGCGGTTTCTATTTGGGGGCCGGTGACCATGGACACCATCATTGGCGTCCTCGTCACTCGTTATGGAGAACGGATTAAAGAAGCTGGTCTTTCTTTGGACTGGTCGATTGCCCCGGATTTGCCAGTGATAAAGGGAGATCAGGACCGTTTGATCCAGGCGCTTGGAGAGATCGTGGAGAACGCTATAAACTTTACCCCATCTGACAGTCGAATCTCCATCGCGGTGGATACTGCCCGGAAGGACGAGCGGACTTGGGTGACTATCGCCGTTGAGGATACCGGGCCAGGGATTCCGGCGAACGAACAGGAAAAAGTATTCGATCGATTTTTCCGCGGAAGTTTAGTCGAGGCGGGACAAATACCCGGAACAGGATTAGGCCTGAGCTTTGTCCATGAGATTTTACGGGCACACGGTGGGCGTATGACGATGAGCAGTGAAGTGGGGACAGGAAGCACGTTCACGATGTGGTTGCCGACGATCCAAAACAACAAGCCAGTCGATACGCTGAATGGAATGCAAGGTTAAGCACAATCCCGGTTCTGACGAATTTTGCGGTCTGCAGAGCCCAAATTCTCCCTGGACACTTTGGCAACTATGCAGTAAGCTAACCCAATTCATAGACGAGCCAGAACCAAAAAGGAGCCGTTGACCATCAAATTCTTTTCCCTCCATGGGTTTTCGAAGTAAATCGCAAGCGCAAACCGCTTAAAATGGCTCAGAACGCCCGTAGATGAACTCAAGGAAAACGAAGCTGGGGCGGACAGTGATCTTGCGTCCGCTGATGTGCGCAACAAACCGTGCAGCGGGC
>DSAR01000439.1 GCA_011046405.1 Chloroflexota bacterium
CGCCACCGTTGATCTGGGGGGAACCTTCACCTACACCCTGACCATCGCCAATCAGATGGGTTTCACGCTCAACGATCTCGTCATCACCGACACCGTGCCGGACAACACCACCTTCGCCTACGCGCTGGACGGCGGCGCGGAGGCGAACGGCGTGGTCAGTTGGACCGTCCCGTCCCTGGATTACCTGGACGAGATCAGCGTCCGCTTCGTGGTGACGGCCGCCAACGTCAGCGCCGTCATCGTCAACGACGATTACGCTGTCTCGGCGGCAAACTACGTCACGCCGACCTTTGGCGCCCCGGTCAACACCGCCATCGGCGAGCTGCGCATCTATCACCTCCAGGGCGAGGGCTTTGTCAGCCCCTACGTGGGCCAGGAGGCCACCGTCGAGGGCGTCGTCACCGCCGACTTGCAGGCGGATGACGAGATGAAGGGTTTCTTCATGCAAGACCCGGTCGGAGACGGCATCACGACGACCTCCGACGGCATCTTTGTCTACTCTACTCGAGTCGTGAGCGCCGGCGACTGGGTCGAGGTGACCGGCGTCGTCCAGGAATACAATGAAATGACCCAGATCGGCAACGTCTCCGCCCTCACCGTCATCAGCAGCGGCAACACCATCGAGCCGACGGTGATCACCCTGCCCGAGGACGTCAACGACGAGATGGAGCGGTACGAGGGCATGCTCGTCACCATCCCGCACACGCTGACGGTGCAGCAGAACTATTTCCAGGGCCGCTTCGGGCAGGTCACGCTGGGCTCCGGCGACCGGATGTACCAGCCGACCCACCTGCACGAGCCGGGCAGTGCCGCCTACTGGGATCAGGTGGACGAGAACGCCCGCCGCTTGTTGGTGCTGGACGACGGCAGCAGCGCTCAGAACCCCGACCCCATCCCCTACATCGGCGTCAACGACACGCTGCGGGCGGGCGACGTGGTCTCCACCGGCCTGACTGGCGTGCTGGATCAAGGTCCCATCAACACCAACGTGCCGACGACCAAGGACTACCGGTTGCACCCAACTCAGGCGGTCAACATCACCCGTGTCAACGAGCGCACCGATACCCCTCCTGACGTCGGAGGCAGACTGAGGGTTGCCAGCTTTAACGTGCTGAACTATTTCAACGGCGACGGGATGGGCGGCGGGTTCCCCACCTCCCGAGGGGCCGACACACTGGCCGAGTTCATCCGCCAGCGGACCAAGATCATCACCGCCGTCCTGGCGCTGGATGCCGACGTCATCGGGCTGATGGAGATCGAGAACGATGGCTACGACGAATACAGCGCCATCGCAGATCTGGTGAACGGCCTGAACGATGTGGCCGGCGCCGGCACCTACGCCTTCGTCGACCCTGGCGTACCCCTGATTGGTACGGACGAGATCGCCGTCGGCCTGATCTACAAGCCCGGCAGTGTGACGCCGGTTGGCGCAGCCGCGATTCTAGACAACACTTTCGATCCTACCTATCGCGACGACTACAACCGACCAGCCCTGGCCCAGACCTTTGCGGAGAACGCGAGCGGTGAAAAGTTCACCGCCGCCGTCAACCACCTCAAATCGAAAGGCTCCTCCTGCGACGCCGTGGGCGACCCGGACACCGGCGATGGGCAGGGCAACTGTAACCTGACCCGCACCCGAGCGATGACGGTCGAGCTCGCCTGGCTGGCGACCGACCCCACCGGCAGCGGCGACCCCGACTTTATCATCCTCGGCGACCTGAACGCATACGCGATGGAGGATCCCATCGCCGTCGCCCGGAACGCGGGCTACACCGACCTGCTCGGCGCGGCGCATTACACCTACATCTTTGACGGCATGTCGGGCTACCTCGACCACGCCCTCGCCAATCCGAGCTTGAACGATCAGGTCACGGGGGCCACGGTGTGGCACATCAACGCCGACGAACCGTCGGTCATCGACTATAACACCGAGTACAAGCCTCAGGACCTCTACGCACCGCATGCTTTCCGCTCATCTGACCACGACCCGGTGCTCGTCGGACTGGACCTGGTCAACCAGACCGGGCTGACCGTCACCAAGCGCGTAGCTCCCACGACCGATGTGCCTCTGGATGGCGGCGTCGTCACCTACACCGTCGTCGTCCGCAACGATGGCACAGCCGAGGCGACCGGCGTGGTGCTGACCGACACCCTGCCGCCCGAGGTGGACTTCCGCGCGTGGGTCGACCAGGGCTCGGCCCAGCTGCCCGATCCGACCGACGACGTCATCACCTGGGGCCCGTGGCCGGTGGCCGCCGGCGAGAGCTACACCTTCACCTTCACCGCCGTCGTGACGCCGCCCGCGGACTATGAGGACACCGTCACCAACAGGGTCGAGTTCGCCTCTGCCAACGCCGGAAGCGGATTCTCCAACGACGCCGTCTTTACCATCGAACCGGGACAGCCCGCCCTCTCCGTCGCCAAGACGGTCACCCCCACGGCCGATGTGCCTCTGGATGGCGGCGTCGTCACCTACACCATCGTCGTCCGCAACGATGGCACAGCCGAGGCGACCGGCGTGGTGCTGACCGACACCCTGCCGCCCGAGGTAGACTTCCGCGCGTGGGTCGAACAAGGCTCGGCCCAACTGCCCGATCCGACCGACGACGTCACCTGGGGTCCGTGGCCGGTGGCCGCCGGCGAGAGCTACACCTTCACCTTCACCGCCGTCGTGACGCCGCCCGCGGACTATGAGGACACCGTCACCAACAGGGTCGAGTTCGCCTCTACCAATGCCGGAAGCGGATTCTCCAACGACGCCGTCTTTACCATCGAGAGCGAGCCGCAGCCTCAGGAACCAGATCTCTCCAACTCGGTCAAATCCTCCTCCAGTCCCGGCGCGCAGGTGATGCCCGGCGACCTGATCACCTACACCATCACCCTGAGCAACACCAGCAGTGTGGCCGCGAATGTCCTCGTCACCGACGTCCTCGGCGCCCATTACACCGTCTACGACCCGCTGGACCTGGACGAGACAGCCAGCGGCGGGCTGACCTGGAGCGGCCCGGTGGCGGGCAACGGCACCGCCACGCTCCAATTCGTGGTCCAGGTCGTGGATATGGCTGACCTGGGGTTCGGCGTGACCACGCTGAGCAATACCGCAGAGGTGCATGACGGCTACCGCCCGTACACCTTGCCCGACGCAGCGCCGCCCTACGTGGAGGTCTATGGCATCTTTATGCCACTGATCACCCGCAACTCTTGAGACGCGCGCCCTGCGCCATTGCTCGTGACGAAAAGGCTCTAGCGAACGTGGGGTGGGTTAACACCCACCCCACGTTGTTTTTCTTTTCCAGTTGGGAATGAATGAGCACATCAGAATCAACACCTGACCTCGTCTTTTTGCAGTAAATTCCAAACACGGGTAGAATGAGCAGCACCTGGTTCCATTCAACGAGGAAAGGGATTCGCTATGTCAACAGCATCTCGAAACAAAGCGTCTGTAAAAATCCCACTGCAACTCGTTCTCGTCGTACTCTTTGTGATTCACGTGACTTTTTTTGTGGGCTTGGTAGGCTATCTCTCGTTCCGCAACGGGCAGCAGGCGGTGAACAATGTGGCCCAGCAATTGCGCAGCGAGATCAGTGCCCGCATTACCGAACATCTGCACACGATTCTGGACACGCCACACAAAATCAACCAGATCAACGCCCAGGCCCTGCGCCAGGGAGTGCTCGACGCCGACGATCCCGACGTTCTGGAACGGTACCTGTGGGAACAGATTCAGGTTTTCGACTCGGTGACCAGCATCTATTTCGGGAACACCGAGGGCGGGCTGGTGGACGCCGGCCGGGAGGGGGCGTCCGGCGCGCTGTACGTGATCGTGACCGACGAGTTCAAACGTGGGCCGTTCAGAAAATACGCCACAGACAGCGCCGGGAATCGAGCCGAGCTGCTGGCGACCGTCCCTGATTTCGACGCCCGGACGCGGGCCTGGTACGCCAACGCCGTCGCCATGGGGGACGCCGCCTGGAGCGACGTCTACATTCTGTTCACCGGGCAGGACATGGCGGTCGCGGCCAGCCGACCCGTGTACGACGAGCAGCAGAACCTGTTGGGCGTGGTCTCGAGCGATATTTTCGTCTCGCACATCGGCGACTTTATGAAAACGCTCGCCATTGGCGAGACGGGCGTGGGATTCATCGTGGAGCGATCCGGCCTGCTGGTCGCCTCCTCGACGGGCGAGCAGCCGTTCACTGCGCCGGATGGGAACGGCGATCAGAAGCGGCTCCACGCCCACGAAAGCGCGATACAGGCCGTTCGCCGCGCGGCCGAATTCCTGACCGCCCGATTCGGCGACTACCACGCCATCACCGGCGCGCAGCAGTTGGAATTCGAGCTAGACGGTCAGCGCCAATTCTTGCAGGTCACGTCGGTGCCAGACGAGCACGGCATCGACTGGCTCGTCGTCGTCGTGATCCCCGAATCCGATTTCATGGGACAGATCAGCGCCAACAATCGCACCACGGCGCTCCTCATTGGCGCTGCGTTGATCCTCGCCGTCATCGGAGGCGTCGTCACCGCCCAGTGGATCACCGGGCCGATCTCCCGCCTGAACGCCTCTACCCAGGCCCTGGCTCGGGGCGCGTGGGATCAACCCATCGGCGACGAGTGGATCAGCGAAATCGACGCGCTGGCTCGCTCCTTCGACGACATGGCGGAAAAGTTGAAGCGCACGCTAGAGAGCCTGGCGGCCGAGATCGCCGAGCGCAAGCGGACCGAGATCGCGCTGCAGGAGAATATGGCGCGCTACGAGGATCTGGTGGCGCACATTCCCGTCGGCGTCTACGTCTTCTGGATCCGGGCCGATGGCGCGATGGACTTTGAATACGTCAGCGACCGCTGGTGCGAAATACACCAACTCACCCGTGAGGCGGTGCTGGCAGACGTTTCAGTGGCCAATGGATTGGTTCACCCCGATGAGCGCGACGCATTCCTGAACCGAAACCGGGAAGCGCACCTCAGCCAAACTCCATTCTCGTGGAAGGGGCGCTTTGTGATCGGCGGCGAGGTCCGCTGGCTGCAGCTCCAGTCTATACCCACGGTCATGGATGATGGCGACGTGCGCTGGTTTGGCGTGACGCAAGATGTCACCGAGCTCGAAATCGCGGACCAGGCGCTGCGGGAGAGCGAGAAGCGCTTTCGCCGCGTGATCGAAGGCTCTGTCGAGGGCATTTTGGTGCATCGAGAGACCAAGCCGCTCCTCGTCAATCCGGCCTATGCCCACATCATGGGCTACGAGTCCGCCTTCACCTCACGCTGCCACTCTGTAGACGATCTGCTCACCGTAGCC
>DSAR01000554.1 GCA_011046405.1 Chloroflexota bacterium
AAATAGACGTGCTCGAACGTCGCTGGGACCCGTAAGCGCTTCGGATTTGACCTAACCACTGGATGGCGCGCTGGAGATCGCCCATCGTGACGTCGAAGGTCCAGGCCAATCCAAATAGCGTGAGCCCGGTCAAGATCAATACGGCCGCGGGCCAGCCCAGGTAAGTGGAAAGCACCGTCGATAAAGCCCAGCCCACGATGCCGACGCTCCATTTTTCTCCGATGAGTTTCCAGGGATCGTCCCGTCCCACAATGGCGTGGGTCAGGGCCATCAGGCTGAAAATGGTCAACTCTGCCCCCACGAAAGGGCGCCATCGCCACTTCAGCGGCTGGTCCAGTTGATGGGCCAGCCACAACAGGCCACACAAGAGAATCGAGATGGCGGTCGGGTAGGCGCCCCATCCCAGCCAACGGTACAGGAAAACGATCCATGCATTGGCCCATCGCCCCTGAGTGATCTCGAATAGGGCCAGTACCGTGATGACGCCCAATGCGATGATCAGCAAGGGTGGGATCTGCTGGACCCGTGGATCGGTCCAGATGGCCTGCCAATCGACCTGGCCGAGTTTCGAAGCGGATGATTTTTTTCTTGATCTGCGTCTGGTCATTTTTGTCTCTTCTGTTAACGAGATTGAGCGTATGATCCACTACCCGACATTCGTGACCAAGAGCCTGGTTTTCGATCACGAATCACACGAATGCTCGAATTTCACGAATGTGGCTCTCTGCTAGTTCACATGGTCGGTTTAGCAAGCGGTCAATTTTTTGCCACGAATGTTTTTTGGTATCTTCTCAATAAGTTGGGGAGCTGTGGCCGGTCTCCCGACCGAGCCACAGCGGGCACGGTCAGGAGACCGGCCCGAGCGAGTTTGCCCCGGTTTATTGAGATGATACGTTTTTTTTTTAAATTCGAAGCCAAAATTCGTGTTATTTGTCGTGACATTCGTGATCCAGAGATGTCGGGTAATAAAAGCGTATTAAAGCGTTTAGCTGGTTTGATTATAGGGTAGTGAGAATAGCTTGTCAAACGGCAGTTGTGGGATCAGTCGCTTCTGATGGCGTGCTTTGTGGGGCAACGTCAACCTGAACTGATGATCCGTTTTCTTTCAAGGATTCTTGTTCTTCCATCTCGGCCAGCGCCTGGGTGACGGCTTCGATGGCGATCCGTTGTTTCCGGTATAGATCCGATTCGCTCATCACCAGCCGGTGGGCGACTTCGCGCACCTTGTGACCCTGGAGGAATTTGAGTTCGAGGATGTTGTAGAGCAGCCATTCGGGCGCCGTCATCTTGCGTTGCCCGTCGGGGCGTAACCGTTCGATGGCCTCGCGCAGGACGGCGCGCACGCCCTTTATCGTGTTCCCGCCGTATTCTTGCACGGCGTGTTCCACGATCCGCAGAGATAGCAGCGGTTGGGCGGTCAGGTTGGGACCGCCCCAGTAATGGTTGAGAGCGTCGTGAACTGATTGGCGAAACTCCTCGTTTTCTACCAGGTCGAAGCCGGTCAGCGCTTCTTCGCCCACGTAATACATCACGCCCCGGCGGCGTTGGATGTCCTCAATCTCTGGGATGATGTGCTCCAGGGCGGAGAAGATGCCCTGTTGGAGTTGGCGATCCTCCAACGCGGCCGTCGCCTGGGCCAGGAGCGATGTTAACCCCTCTCGTTCTTCGGGGGTCAGATCCGGCTCTGGCGCGCGGGCCGTCATTCCCACGACGCCGATCACGCGCGTTTGATCCTGGGTATAAAGGGGCGCCAGCCAATAGCCATTCCACACGAACAGGCTATTGTGACGTTCAAGTCGCCGGCTAGAGGAGAGCGTCTCGCCGGACCAGGTTTGCCACGCTTCTGGCGGCAGTTTGTCGGCCGTTCTGGGGTCTAGCGAGCCGCATACGACTTCCAGGTGTGGGGTGTTTCCATCAATGACGGTGATGAAGGCAGTTTTGACGCGCAGAAGGTCGCATAGAGCGGTCAGGACATTCTCCAGAAATTGGCGTAGGTCGGTCGTCGTCAATAGCCGGTTGCTGAGATCCTGAATCCAGGCGATCTCCGGTTGGTCCTGCCGGTAGAGCGCGCGGTCGATCAGGGGTTTCGCCAACTCAATGCCCAATTGGATCAGAATGACGGTAGCGACGGCGCCGAAGAGCACCAGGCGACTGCCAGGTAAGCCGATCCACTGTTCGGTGCGCGAGGCGACGATGATGACGACGACGACCAGCGTCGCCGCGAAAGGTCCGCGCAAGAGGAAGCGCACCAGCCGGTGCTTGACGGCCCGGTCGGGAGTGAGCGCGCCAAAGAAGGCGACGCTATAGGCCAGGACAACCAGCATCCAGCCGACGCCGATGTTGCCCAGCACTAACAGCAACCATAGTCCCAGGCCGGCGGTCACGCCCTTAACGCCAGTGATCAGCAAGAAGGGGAAGACACCGGCGGCAGGTGCTGCGACGGTGGCTGCGAGGTAGGTCATACGTCTTCGGGAAGTCGACGTCAGACAACGGCTCCGCGCCCAGAAGACGTTGATCGTTCCCCAGATTACAGTGGTTAAAAAATAGAGCACGAACAGGGGAAAGAGCGGGCCGGGGAACAGGCGCGGCGTCCCCGGCAATAACTTGCCGTCGCGCACGATCCAATCACTGAAGCCCACACCTAGCAATACGCCGGCGCTGAGGAGATAGCTGATCCGCGTGGCGATGTCTCGCTTCTTGCTCTGGGTGCCCGTCGTCGCCAGAAGCGCATTGGAGAAGTCCAGGTAGGCCGCCGGTGTAAACGTGATACCAATCCACTGGATGCGCAGCCAGATGGTTGCCACGCCCGGGCCTTCGACGCCGACCAGGGCCAGATCGGCGAAATAGGTAATCAGGACACAGGCCAGGAGACCGATGAATGAGCGTGTGACCTTGGTGCGAAGGTTGTAGATGATCAGGTAGAGCAGCAGGGCGCCAGAGAAGATGACGATGCCTGACGTCAGCACGGTGTTGATTAGTTCGAGCCAGTTTTTGAGTTCCAACACAGGGATATATTCCTTGATACCAAATGAGATAAATTTGAAACTTGGGGGAGTAACCACGAATCATGCGGATACAAAACATCCGGTGGATTGATTACCCGACATCTCTGGATCACGAATGTCACGAATGGACAAATAACACGAATTTCGACTCTCTGCTAGTTCGCATGGTCGGCTTAGCAAGTGGTCAATTTTTTTGCCACGAATGACGCGAATTTTCACTAATCTTTGGGTTTTTCGTGTTAATTCGTGGCTAATCTCTGACCGCAGCCATACGAAATCCCAAAGAACCGAATTTCGAAAAACATTCGTGAATGGGTAGTGATGACGGGCTACCGTATGTTGCCGCCAAAAGCGAGTGCGATGTCTTGCGTGGGCCAATAGTGATCGTTGTAACCGCAAAAAGATAACCCACGCGATTGGCAGAAGCGGATAGCCGGGTAGTTCTTCGTCTGTACGTTGATGAGCAGGCGTTTCAGGTCGTGATCACAGGCCCATTGGGCGGCAGCCTGAAGCAGCATCGTCCCAATACCTTGACGCCTCAGGGGACGATGGACGATCAGGTCTCCGATCAGCGCTCTTTCGTGTTCCAACTCGGCGGTCAGGGTCACATAGCCGCAAATTCGTTCGTCTTCCTGGGCGATCAGAAAGTCGTCGCGTCGTTGCCACCCCGCCAGCATATCTGACCCGCGCAGAGGATAATCAACACGGATCTCGCGGGGGAGATTGGCGACCCGGAAGGTGACGGTAATCGTGCCGTTCAACTCGCGCGTTTCCATTTGCCAGACGTGATCGGTGACGTAGGAATGATTGAGAGAGAGGCACGTTTCAAGGTCTTTAGCTTTTGCCGCTCGTATTCTCATGCTATATCGCTTTCGTTAGTTGGCTCTCTGGTAGTTCGCATGGCTGGCTTGGCAAGCAGTCAATTTTTCGCCACGAATTACACGAATTGTCACTAATCTTTGGGTTTTTCGTGTCCATTCGTGCAAACATGTCCTGAGCATAGTCGAAGGATTCGTGGCCAATCTCTCATCGCGGCCATGCGAAATCCCAAGAACCATCTGTGTTAATCCGTGTTCGATTTCGTTAAAAGTGTCAGTCCACCAGGTTTCCAACTTCTAATCTCCAGGAGAGTTCGTGTTATTTGTCCATTCGTGACATTCGTGATCCAGAGATGTCGGGTGGTGAAAGTTTTTTAGGCGGATTTCATTCTACCACCAGGCGATTATTGTGGCAAGGGTGATTGGGTGGTTGGGTGATTAGGAGAGCCAGGTTTGGACGGCGCGTTCGATGGCTTTGAGTGGGGTTTCGACGACGTCGAACCAGTGGATGTCGGAATCGTCGAGGTCGAACCAGTTGTATTGGTGACGGACGAAGCGATGGGTCTCGTGTTTGATCTCGGTGACGACTTCTTCCAGGGTCGCGCTGCCCTCGAAATAGGGCTGGAATTGCACGTAACCCAGCCCGGACATAGGCGGGAGATGCCAATCGTAACCGGCTTCGATCAACCGGCGCACTTCTTCCACCAACCCGGCCTCGATCATGCCCTCTACCCGCCGGTCGATGCGCGCGTAGAGCGTCTCCCGATCCATCGTCAACCCGATCTGCAGGATGGGATAGGGTGGGGGGCGCTTGCCCTGTTGCTCGGAGATGGGCCGGCCCGTGACCAGGCACACCTCCAGCGCGCGGATGACGCGCCGCACGTTGTTGGGATGGATGCGCTCGGCGGCGACCGGGTCTAACGCCGCCAACCGGGCGTGGAGCGCGTCAGGCCCTTCCCGCGCCGCCTGGGCCTCCAGTTCGGCGCGCAGGTCAGGGTGGGGCGGGACGCGGGGGATGCGCCACCCCTCGACCACGGCGCGCACGTACTGGCCAGTCCCGCCGACGAGGATGGGGAGCCTGTCCCGCTCGTGAATCGCGTCGATGGCGGCGTAGGCCTGCTCCTGGTATTCGGCCAGTCCGACCGTCTCGTCCGGATTGGCGACGTCGATCAGGTGGTGGGGGACACGGGCTTGCTCTGCCGGCGTGGGCTTGGCGGTGCCGATGTCCATTCCCCGGTACAGCAATCGGGAATCGGCCGAGACGATTTCACCGTCGAAGACCTCGGCCAGGTGGAGCGAGAGCGCGGTCTTGCCCACGGCCGTCGGCCCGACGATGACCAATAGCGAACGGCGAATGGTCAATGGCGAATAGGCGAATGGCGAATAGGCGAATGAGCGAATGAGCGAAATCCTGTCTCTCATGC
>DSAR01000558.1 GCA_011046405.1 Chloroflexota bacterium
GTCCCCGAGGCCGTCGGTGAATACGCCCAGGGCGTCCAGTCCCCTCGCGAGGTTTTTTTCTGGATGCTGACCCTGGAGTGTGGTATCAGGTCGGCCCAGACCCATCTCGAGTGGTTAGAAGACGTCATCGAACGCATCAAGAACCAACAGCACCCGTCTGAATAAAAAAAGGAGCCTCATGAAAATACTAGCCGTCAACGGCAGCCCCCGGGGCAGGCGAGGAAACACCGAACGAATCGTGCAACCCTTCCTAAAAGGCGCACAGGAGGCCGGCGCTGAGACCGAGACCGTCTATCTCAAGGACAGAGAGATCAAACACTGCCAGGGGTGCTTCACCTGCTGGACGAAAACGCCCGGCGTCTGCATCCACCAGGACGACATGCCCGCACTCCTGGAAAAGGTGCGCCAGGCCGACGTCATCGTCTTCGCCACACCGCTCTACATCTACACCGTCTCCGGGCTGATGAAGGATTTCATGGACCGTCTGCTGCCGATGGCCCAGCCCTACATCTTGCAACGCGGAGATCATTTCATTCACCCACCCCGCTACCCCCGAGAGGAAGGGGAAAGCGTCAAATTCGTGCTGATCTCCAACGCCGGGTTCCCCGAACGGTGCCATTTCTCAGCCCTGGAGGAGACCTTCCGGCGCTTGGCCGCGTCGCCAGAGACCGACCTGGCAGGCACGATCTGCTGCGCCGCCGGGGAACTGCTGGGCCAAGAGGCCATGCGGGATCAATTGACCTGGTACCTGGACGCCGCCCAGCAGGCCGGGCGCGAGGTCGTGGAACAAGGGCAGATTTCGACCGTGACCCAGGCTATCCTGGACCGGCCTTTGGCGGATGACCCGGCGGTCTACGCCAACGTGACCAACGCCTACTGGGAGAGCCTGGGCGTGGAAAAGCTCGGCTTCGGCGAAGCGGGCCTGGAAGCCCAGGGCACCGAGGTCGCCGCCTACGGCACCCCCCTCCCCCCGCCCAGCAGCCGCGACTCGATGCGCAACCTCGTCGCCGGAATGGCCCTGACCCTCAATCCCCGGGAAGCGAGTGACCTGGAGGCCGTGGTGCAGTTCAAGGTCACCGGCGATGAGCCGGGCGATTACTTCCTGGACATCGCCCAGGGCCGGTGCAAGGCCTACGAGGGGGAGCACCCCGACCCGACCCTGACCATCCACACCCCATCCGACGTCTGGATGGCCATCAGCAACGGGGAGATGAATGGCGCGGCCGCGATGATGACGGGCAAGTATTCGATCCAGGGAAACCTGGGGCTGTTGATGCGCTTCGATAAGTTGTTCTCGGCCCCGCAGGCAAATTGAAATGACGCCACAAGACAAACGAGCCATACCGGGCGGTCTATCGACTGCCCTTGGTTTTACCCCCTGGATCATCTACTGGGTGCTTGCCGGTATGGGGCATACGACGCCCGCCATCCTGTTTGGCCTGGCGGTCTCGCTGGGAATCAACGGATACCGGCTCGTTAACTGCAAGGTTAAGATCATGGACGCCGTCTCGCTGATCTTCCTGGCAATCGCCGCCTTCGTCACACTGCTTTTGCGCAGCGACGTCCTGGTCTTTTACGGCGGCGTCCTTTCGGATACCACCCTGGCATTGATGGCGTGGGGCTCCCTGCTGCTCGGCAACCCGTTCACCTACGACTATGCCAAGGAAGATTGGGATGAATCCTTCTGGGACGATCCACTCTTCGTCAAGACCAATCAGATCGTCACGGCGGTCTGGGGCGTGGTCTTCACCGTGCAGGCCCTCAGCGGCGCCACGTCGATGGCCATGGGCCTGGACGGCGTCGCCCGCATCGCGCTGGTCGCCATCGTTCCCCGCGCCCTGCTGCTCGGCGGGATCGCCTTCTCCGCGTGGTTTCCCCACTGGTACCCGCCCCGCGTCCTGGCCCAACAGCGTCCATCGAATATCAACACGACCGGTGTGCCGGAGGAGATGACGGGCCTGCAACTGATCGAGGCGATGCCGCTGGCCTTCGACGCCCAGGCAGCCGGCGGCCTGGCGGCGACTCTCCAGTTTATCCTGGAGGGAGAAGGAGGTGGACTGTGCTACCTGTCCCTCGAAGAGGGTCGCTGTTCTTACCATCCCGGTCAAGTGCCCCAACCCACCCTGACCATCGAAAGCCCAGTCGCAGTGTGGGACGCCATCGCCCGGGGCGAGATGGACGGCGCCGAGGCTTTCATGAACAGCAGTTACCGGGCCGAGGGGGATATGAGCCTGTTGATCCAGCTCAACACCCTATTTGGCGCCGGCTGAAGCCAGCAGTCTTTACTTGACAAGGCACAGGAGAAAACGGTATCATTTTATTTCATTACCTGACATCTCTGGATCACGAATGTCACGAATGGACAAATAACACGAATTTTGGCTTCGAATTTGGTTCTTTGGGATTTCGCATGGTCGCGGTGAGAGATTAGCCACGAATCCTTCGACTACACTCAGGACAGATTTGCACGAATTACACGAATGGACACGAAAAACTCAAAGATTAGTGACAATTCGTGTCATTCGTGGCGAAAAATTGACCGCTCGCCAAGCCAACCATGCGAACTAGCAGAGAGCCCGAATTTCAAAAGTAAGCGTTCAGGGGATTGAACTATGGGACACAGATTGCACAGATTTTTTCCATCGAGTGCCAAGTAAGGCCTACTTGATGGCCTCAATCTGTGTGAATCTGTGTCCAATGTTCCCCTGGCCTGAACGGTTACACCAGGTGGCTCTCATTTCGAATAAAATACCCGGTCCATACGTTTGAAGAATTGGCGGACCTTTGCTGCCATAATCAAACGACATTTTAGGAGGAAAATGGAAACAACGAAAGTGATCAACCGACGCAAGTTCCTGCAGATGACCGGCGCCGCGATAGGCGTATCGGCGCTGGCTTGCTGTGGAGGCGGGGTGCTGGCCACACGCACGCCCAGAATCGACTTTCCTGAATCCAGCGATGGAGGTACAAACGCAATGCATAACATCCTGGTTACATACGCCAGCAAGGCTGGCTCAACCGGCGAGATCGCCGAGGCCATCGGGCAGACGTTAAGCGAAAAGGGCGCTTCGGTGGACGTGCGCCCGGTCAAGGAAGTGGACGACGTGAGCGGCTACCAGGCCGTCGTCGTGGGGAGCGCCATCCGGATCGGCCAGTGGCTGTCGGAGGCAACCAGGTTCTTGGAAGCGAATCAGGCCGTCCTGAAAAAGGTACCGATCGCCTACTTCTCGGTCTGCCTGCGGATCACCGAGGACAAACCCGAGGCACAGCGCGAGGCTCAGGGCTACAACGAAGCAGCCAGCGCCATCGTGACCTCGGTTAGCGCTAAAGTTTTCGCCGGCAAAATGGACTACAGCCAGATTTCCCTCCTCGAACGGATGATGATGAAGGCGATGAAAAGCCCTGAGGGCGACTGGCGCGATTGGGATGCAATCCACGCCTGGGCCGGCCAACTGTTCATCTAGTGCCTTTGGTTTTCAAGCGTCCCAACTTCCTTTCCCCTTAAAGCGCCCAGAAACCAGGTTTTTTCCAAAAACCTGGTTTCTTTTGCGTGACTAGAGCATATGGCCCCAAAAACCCATCCCCCACGGCTTGACAGGGTTGAAAAACGTGCTAAAATGCAAGCAACCACTTGCTTGCAAATGTGCAGGCCGACATGACTGAAAAATATCCGATATGGAGAATGAACATGAAAATTAGCCAACAAGCGACCAGGGGGTCATCACCGACGCGATGATCGCAAAACACGAGGAAGGGATGGCCCGTCTATCCGACCGTCCCTGGAAAACCGGCGAGAAGATCATGTTCTATCGATAAGAATAAATGGCAAAAGTCATCATCCGCAACTACCGCCGCCGAGATCGGGCCGCCGTCGAGGAGATCACCTACCGGACCGGGTACCAGGGCGAGGACCTGACCGGCAGAGGCTTCTTCGACGACAAACGGCTGCTGTTCCTGATGTTCATCGACTACTAGCCATGATTCACTACCGGACACTTTGGCGATCGAGTGAGATCACGAATCTCACGAATGAACGAATAGCACGAATGTGGCTCTAGTTTACTCAGGTTAGGAGAAAAACGTGTCCCCAGTAGAGGAAACCAGCGAACGCATCCTCCAGGCAGCGAGCCGCGTCTTCTCCCGGGCAGGTTACGCCGGGGCCACGACGCGCGCCATCGCCGACGAGGCCAACGTCAACGAGGTGACCCTTTTCCGCCATTTCGGCAGCAAAAAAAATCTGTTGATGGCCGTGATCGAACGGTTCTCGGCCGTGCCCGACCTGGGAGCCGCGCTGGAAAATCAACTCACCGGCGATTATCGCCAGGATCTGCTGCGCATCGGTCGCATCTTCCTGGAGATGCTGAACCGGCACCGCAAGGTGATCCTGATGATGATCTGCGAAGCGCAACACCGGCACGAAGTGCGTGAAGCCATCGCCCAGACGCCTTTACAGCAGAGCCAAATGCTGGCCCAGTACCTGCGCCAACAGATCGAGCGCGGCGTGGTACGCGAACTAGCAAATCCAGAACTGGCAGCCCAGATGTTTTTCGGCACGTTCTTCGAATATAGCATCGGGCAAACCCTCGCCGATCCATCGGCACCCCAGATGCCGTCGGAGCAGTCAGTCGAACAGATCGTCGATATCTTCGTCGAAGGCACGATCAAACGATAAGGAATCTTATGTTAAAAATAAAAGCGCTCACGTTAAACCATCTCATCCTGGGCACCCTGCTTGTCTATGTCACGCTGCACCTGATGGAGGAATGGTTGCTGGGATTCCCGGCCTGGGCCGAGCTACGGTGGGGCATTCCAGGTTATACCGTATCCAAGTGGCTGTTCCACAATGTCTATTTTGCCTTTTTCCTGACTTTGGGGTACTTGGTCTACCGGCGCAATAACGAGAAGTTTCTAGCCATGGGCCTGGGCATCGTTGTCTGGGGGCTTCTGAACAGCCTGAACCACATCATATTCACCCTGATCTTCCTGGAGATCTCGCCCGGCATCTTCACGGGTTTCATTTTCTTATTCTTCGCCATCCTCACTTGGAGAAAAGTCCGGGGCACGGAAAAGTCCTCTGGAAAGCTGTGGGCATTATCTTCCTTTTTTGGTTTGGCATATTGGATCGTGCCCATAGTTTTGTTTATCTCGATAGACTCAATGCTGGGGATTTAGATCTCCTCGTCAGCCATATTAGAAATGTACCGAATTCTTGCTTACTGCGCAAGGATTCTACTGGTAAGGGCCTA
>DSAR01000092.1 GCA_011046405.1 Chloroflexota bacterium
GGCCGGTCTCCCGACCGAGCCACAGCGGGCACGGTCAGGAGACTGGCCCGAGCGAGTTTGCCCCGGTTTATTGAGATGATACGTATCATTCTATAAGCTGGCGCCTGCAACTGAACTGTAATCGTTTCTTAACGCTGTTTGATGGGGATTCTCTATATGATGGATAGAACTTCATTCCCCAAAATCTCTGGATCACGAATGGCGCGAATGGACAAATGACACGAATTCTACTGGAGGTTGGAAAAGCGTTCGTGAATTCGACCATTCGTGTGATTCGTGATAGGAAATCAGCCTTGGACGCCGGATTACAGCCGATTGCCCGCAATCGGACCCGATCTTGAGTAACATGAGTAGTTGCGCTACAAATGAGATTATGGAAACACTCGAGCAACGCGAGCAAGAACTGGCATTACTCAAACGAGTCAATCAGGTCCTGAATTCCAGCCTGGACCTGGACCGTGTGTTGGCTGCCGCTCTGGAAGAAACGCGTCGATTGTTAAACGCGGCCGCCTGCTCGGTTTGGTTGAACGATTCCCAGTCAGGGGAACTCGTCTGCCAGCAGGCCAGCGGTCCCCAGCACGAGATGGTTGAGAACTGGCGCATCAGTCCCGACGAGGGCATCGTGGGCTGGGTCTTTCGCACCGGTGAAAGCACTTTTATCCCCGACGTCCAGGAAGACGACCGACATTATGGCCTGGTCGATGCTGAAACAGGTCTCACGTCTCGCGCGATCATCAGCGTGCCGTTGCAAGCCAAGGGCGGGATTATTGGCGTGCTGCAGGCGGTCGATACGGTCGTCGGTCGATTTACCGCACATCATCTCGATCTCCTGGAGATCCTGGCTGCCTCGGCGGCCTCGGCTATCGAGAATGCCCGATTGTACGAGAATGCGGAACAGATACGCCGCTTCAACGAGCAGATTTTGCGTGCTATGAGCGATGGCATCTTGGTCTACGATGAGGAAGGGCTCGTTACTTTCGCCAATGCCAAGAGTATCGCGCTATTGGGTTATGCCCTTGATGATTTGATCGGCCAACCCTGGCACGCTTTTCTTGAGCCGGTCGACGCACCTGCCCCGGGGGAGGGGAAAGGGCCTTTCAATTTCCCCGGACAGATCGCCTGCCGGCATGAAGCTATGCTGATGGACCGGAATGGTCAGCACGTGCCTGTCATAATCAGCACTCAGCCATTGATCGAGGAAAAAAGTTTCGTCGGCGGTATCGTGACCCTGACCGATATCTCCGAGCGGGTCCAAATGGAACGAGACTTGCGCAAGTCAGAACAACGGTACCGCGTGATCTCTGAGCTGACCTCCGACTTCGCTTACGGCGTGCGCGTCGATCCACAAGAAAACTTCACCCTGGATTGGATCGCTGGCGCTTTTACCTGCATAACCGGTTATTCGGAAGACGAGTTGAAAAGACTGAATGTTTTTCTGGACGTCGTCCACCCTGACGACTTATCCGCTTTACGTGATCATCTGCAAGTTTGCCTTTCTGGGGACTCGTTTGGGATCGAGCATCGGATTTTCACCAAAACAGGAGAGATCCGTTGGCTAAAGAGCTACAGTTATCCCGTTTGGGATGAAGTAGATAAGCGCGTTACCTATGTCTACTGGGCATCGCAGGACGTCACGGAACGGGTGCAGGCCAAGCTCGCCGAGCGTAAGGTGGAAGAGCGGTACCGGGTTGTCTCGGAGATGACAACCGATTTTACGTGGTCGGTTCGGGTGGAACCGGAACAGACGGTCGTTTTGGAATGGATCACCGACGCTTTCTTCCGGATGACCCAATATGCTATCGACGAAATCAAGACGTTTGATCAATGGCGAGAGATCATTCATCCTGACGATCTTTCTGTTCTCAGACAGAGTATCGAAGTCGCGTTGAGCAATGAAAAATATGTCGCCAATCTGCGCATCATCACGAAAGGCGGCGATATCCGTCACGTGCAAATCCATAACCAACCGGTGTGGAACGAGACCCTGGAACGGGTCGAACGGGTCTACGGGGCCGGGCAGAATATTACCGAGACTGTAGAAGCGGAACGCGCCCTGAAGGCCTCTGAAGAGCGCTATCGCGCTGTCTCGGAGTTGACCTCTGATTTCGCCTATTCATTTGCCATCCGACCCGATGGCACGTTTTACAACAAGTGGATGACGGATGCTTTCACGCGGATCACCGGTTTCACCTGTGATGAGTTGGAGACCGAAGAGGATTGGCTAAATTTGATCCATCCAGAGGATAGACGCATGATCCAAAACCACCTCCAGAGCCTGGCAAAAAAGCAGCCCGCCGTCGACGAGTTGCGCATCGTCACCAAAGATCGCAAAATCCTTTGGCTGCTGATCCACACGCATCCGATCTGGTCTGACGAGGAGGACCGAATGCTCCAATTCAACGGTGCGGCCCAGGATATAAGCAATCGCAAGCAGATGCAACTCCAAGCCCAGGGGGCCGAGCGTTTGGCTGCACTGGGACAGTTGGCGGCTATCCTGGCTCACGAGATCAACAATCCCTTGCAAGCCCTGCGAAGCGGTTTCCGGCTCCTGACGAACTATTCGTTGGAGGAGGAAAAGCGCCGGCGTTACCTGGAAATCGCCAGCCAAGAAGTGGAACGGCTCATTGTCATCGTCGAGCGTATGCTCAATTTCTATCGGCCCTCCACGGAGAAGCGGGAGATGACCGACGTCAATCGGTTGGTAAAAGAGGTCCTGTTGCTGCTCGATAAAAAGCTCCAACACCAGGGCATTGTGGTGCAGTCCCATCTCCAGGAAGATTTGCCGCTGGCGAGAGTCGTTCCCGGCCAGATCAAACAGGTTTTTCTCAACATCATCCTCAACGCGATGGACGCGATGACAAGCGGGGGCGATATAATCGTGGAAACCGGATGGGAGGCGATGTCGGGAGAACTGTGGATTGGCTTCACCGATACGGGAGAAGGTATGTCTCCGGATGAGATGTCCCAGATTTTCGACCCGTTGTATACCAGCAAGCCCAAGGGCACGGGCTTGGGCTTGGGCTTGGCCATCAGTCAGAATATCGTGGAACAATACAAGGGCAGGATTGACGTCATCAGCCAGAAAGGGGAAGGTAGCACGTTCACGGTGCTCTTGCCCGTCGCCGGCGCCAATTCCCGCCATCAAGAAGGCAGATGAGTATGAGAGAGCGTATCTTGATTGTGGACGATGAGCCTTCGATCCGCATATTTCTGAGCGATGAACTGGCGCGAGAGGGTTACGACGTGTTGACGGCCGCCAGTGGCGAGGAAGCGCTTGCTCAATTGCAGAAAAAGAACGTCGACCTGCTTCTTCTCGATTTGATGATGGATGGGCTTGATGGCTTGGAGGTGATGTCTCAGGTAAAGCAGCAGGCTGCTCCCCCTGTCGTCATTATGATCACGGCACACGCCAGCGTCGATTCGGCCGTTCGCTTCATGAAACAGGGGGGGCACGATTACATCGTCAAGCCCTATTGTACGGAGGATCTGCTGGCCAAGATAGAGGAGGGCCTGATTCATCGCCGCGAGATGATGCACAAACAGTCATTGATAGACACGATTCAAAAGAATGTCCAGCAACTGCAGGCCGATTTTTCGCCACTTCAACCGACGGAGATTCCATCATCCGCCACCCGTTACTTGGAAGGGCGGGGGCTTCTCCTGGACCGTCAACAGCATACCGTCACCCGCTATGGCGAGCCGGTAAAACTGACGCCGACCGAGTTCGACATCTTGGTTATCCTGATGGAAAGCGGCGCTCAAACGGTATCGGTGCCCACTATCATGCAACAGTTGCACGACACAAATGACGTGGATCCAATCGATGCCCGCCAGGCCCTCAGCACCCACTTGTGGCGCTTGCGAAGCAAGATCGGTGAGGATAAAGAGGGTAATCCCTACATCGTCAACGTCCGCGGACGTGGTTACAAGTTTGTTGAATGATGATCCCTAACCTGGCAGAGCCATATCCAAAAAGGAGCCATTGGCCACCATTCTTGCTCGCTGCACAAGGATTCTATGGGTTAGGGCCTAACCTGGCAGAGCCATATCCAAAAAGGAGCCATTGGCCACCGAATTCTTGCTCGCTGCACAAGGATTCTATGGGTTAGGGCCTAACCTGGCAGAGTCAGATCCAAAAAGGAGCCATTGGCCACCGAATTCTTGCTCGCTGCACAAGGATTCTATGGGTTAGGGCCTAACCTGGCAGAGTCAGATCCAAAAAGGAGCCATTGGCCACCATTCTTGCTCGCTGCCCAAGGATTCTATGGGTTAGGGCCTAATGATATGTGGATCGTCCGTTGCTTCGCTCGCTGCCATAGCATACTGGCCCCGATCGCCAGTATCACCAGCGCCGTCGCCACCCATGCCGCAATTGCGACTGTTGGGGTGGCCGCGTGCTTGATCCCAATCCCTGCAAAAGCCCACACGATCACCAGCATATACGCCACGTCGCCGCGCGTAAAGCCCACCGCTGTCGCAACTCCCACACCCACGACGAGCATGATCACGGCCCACACCTGGGGACCGATTCCCCAACCGCTCCAATTCACGTAATCCAGCACCGACGTGACGTTAGCGATGGTCGCCACCGTGACCCAACCCAGGTAGACACTGAAAGGCACCCGCACCAACCACCTTTCGGCGCTAGAGACCGCACTGCGCCCAATCCCCAGTCTCAGATAGATCAGGATCAACGATAACAACAACAAAAACATCGCTGCCAACGTCCATACGAACTGCTCGTAATGCCAAAGAAAGAGCCAAGCGACGTTGGCCCCGCAACTCAAGGCGAAAAGGTAACCCACACGCCGCAACCGGGCGTTATCTCGCTGGGCAGGCAGCGCCTGATAGATGGCAAAGCCAACCAGCCCCAGATAGATCAATCCCCAGATAGAGAAGACGTAGCCCGCTGGCACGAAATAGACATCGAAACGATCAGAAATCTCGCCTGTGGTCAGCCCGTTCAGAGGCAATGCATTTGCCAGGCCATTGAGCACGATGGTCCCAATGACAGCCGCCACGTTTACAACCTGTCGTATGACATCCTTCCTTTCCACGATATCCTCCTTCTTGAGTAACTCGAAATCCAGCCATTCACCGGGCCGGTGCCAGGTAAAGAAGCACGGCAAAATAATGACAGATGCTGCCGCCCAGCACAAAAACGTGCCAGATGGCGTGCGCGTAGGGCACCTTCTTCAACGCATAGAAAATAATGCCCAAGGTATACGCGGCCCCACCC
>DSAR01000240.1 GCA_011046405.1 Chloroflexota bacterium
GAGCACAAAGGGGCGAGCACAAAGGGTGACCACAAAAGGGCGACCACAAGGGTCGCCCCTACGGATGCGGGGGGATGACGGCATGGAAATGATTGGGCATTATGACGTATGCAACGGACCGGATGGTGGGAAATTGTTGTAATTTTGAACAGATGACCGATCTGCCGCGCGCGTTGCGGGAATGGTTGGCGGGCGAGATGGCGCTCTACGTGCCGCCGGTCCTGGCCAGCCAGGAGGCGCCCGGCGGCGAGACCCGCAAGGATCTACTGGAAATGGCCGACGGGGCGCAGGTTGAGGTGGTGCTGTTGCGATATGGGACGCGGCGCAGCGTGTGCGTCTCGACGCAGGTGGGATGCGCTTGTGGGTGCCTCTTCTGCGCCACTGGCCAGATGGGCTTCGTGCGCGATCTCTCGGCGGGCGAGATTGTCTTGCAGGTGGTGCACGTCCAGCGGGCGCTGGCGGCGCAGGGCGAGCGGCTTTCTAACGTGGTACTGATGGGGATGGGCGAGCCGCTGTTGAACGCCGACGCGACGCTGGCGGCGGTCCGCCGGATGGTCGATCCGCGCGGATTGGGGCTGCCGGCGCGCCGGATCACGCTCAGCACGGTCGGAATCGTGCCCGGTATCGCGCGCCTGGCCGAGGAGGACGTGGGGATCGGATTGGCCGTCTCGCTCCACGCCGCGACCGACGCCGTGCGCGAGCGCTTGGTCCCGATCAACCGCCGCTATCCCCTGGATACGTTGTTCGCGGCCCTGCGAGAGTACACCGAGCGGACGCAGCGCCGGGTGATGGTCGAGTGGCTGGTGCTGGACGGCGTCAACGACGGGCCGGAGCAAGCGCGGGTGCTGGTGGATCGCCTGAACGGCCTGCCGGTGCACGTTAACCTCATCCGCCTGAATCCGACCGGGGGCTACGAGGGAATCCCTGCGTCCTCCGAGGCGATGGAAGCGTTCGCCCGGGTGCTGGATCGGGCCGGTATTCCCCACACGATGCGTCAGCGCCGGGGTGGGGCAATTCAGGCAGGCTGCGGACAGTTATGGGTGGAGAGATGCAGCGGCTGATTATCGTGAGCGTGCACTCTGTGGTACAATGGGGGATGGGTCGGCAAATTGCTAAACTGGTATATTGGTATAATGGTAAACTGGTATATTGGTAAACTGGTATATTGGTATAATGGTAAACTGGTATATCGGTATAATGGTAAACTGGTGAACTGGGGAAATCGGATGGTTTTACCGCTGTTGGTCGAGCGTCAGCGTGAGTTGGTCGAGCGGCCTATTGAATCCAAAATATTCCTGGAAGGGCCGGCTGGCGCTGGCAAGACGACGAGCGGCGTCGCCCGACTCCTTCATCTGTTAGAGTCTGGCGTCCCGGCCCGTTCGATCCTGGTCATCGTGCCCCAGCGTACCTTGGCCGATCCCTATTATGACGCTCTGCGCCGCTCGACCGGCCCCACCGGTGCCAGCGGGCAGGTGACCGTCTTCACCGTAGGTGGCCTGGCCCAGCGCATGGTCGATCTCTTCTGGCCGTTGATCGCCGAGGAGGCTGGTTTTGCCAATCCCGAGCAACCGCCCGTGTTCCTCACGTTGGAGACGGCCCAATACTACATGGCTCGCCTGGTGCGCCCGCTGCTGCTGGAAGAAGATTTTTTCGAGAGCATCGTCATCGACCGCAACCGGCTCTACAGCCAGATCATCGACAACCTCAACAAGGCGGCCGTGGTGGGCTTCCCCCACACCGAGATCGGTGAGCGCTTGAAGGCGGCCTGGGGCGGTGAGCAGGCACAGCGGCGCATCTACGATGAGGCCCAGGCGTGTGCAAATCGTTTTCGCCGCTATTGCCTGGAACATAACCTGCTCGATTTCTCGCTCCAGATCGAGGTTTTCTGCCAGCACCTGTGGCCGCTGCCGATGTGCCGGGAGTACATCCTGGAGACGTACCGACACCTCATCGTGGAGAACGCCGAGGAGGACACCCCCGTGGCTCACGATTTGCTGGGCCAGTGGCTGTCGCACTGCCAGTCGGCCTTCGTCATCTACGACCAGGACGCGGGTTACCGGCGTTTCTTGGGCGCCGACCCGGAGAGCGCCCGCCGATTGGGCGATTTGTGCGACGAGCGGATTGGATTCGCCGATTCCTTCGTGACGTCGCCGGCGTTGCAGGCGCTGGAATGTGGGTTGAGCCGAGCGCTGGGCCGGGAGACGAGCGCCCACCGTTCCCCGTCCGATTCAAAGACCGTCGCCCGCGAGGCGCTGGTCTACAAGGCCCACCGCTACTACCCGGAGATGCTCGATTGGGTCGCCGGGCAGATCGCCGACCTGGTGCACGAGGCGCACACGCCGCCCAACGAGATCGTCGTCCTGGCCCCATTTCTAAGTGATGCCCTGCGCTTTTCGCTGATGAACCGGCTGGACCGGCTCGGCGTGCCATCCCGCTCTCACCGGCCCTCGCGGGCGTTGCGCGATGAGCCCGCAGCGCGCTGTCTGCTTACCTTGGCCGCCCTGGCCCATCCAACCTGGGGGATCAACCCGCCCCGCTACGACGTGGCCTACGCCCTGGTGCAGGCCATCGGCGGGATGGACCTGGTGCGGGCGCAGCTCTTGGCCGAGATTGTCTATCGTCAGCGAGAGGGGATGCCTGTGCTGAGCTCCTTCGAGCAGATCAAGCCGGACATGCAGGAGCGGCTGACCTTCGTGTTGGGCGGGCGCTACGAACGATTGCGCGAGTGGATCGAGAGTTATAGCGGGGCTGACGGTGATGGGGCCACTGTGCCGTTGGATCATTTCTTGAGTCGCCTGTTCGGTGAGGTGCTTTCCCAGGAGGGCTTTGGTTTCCATAGCGATGCGGATAGCAAGCATCCGTACGACGCTGCGCGAGTGGCCAACGACCTGATCGAATCGGTGCGCAAGTTTCGCTGGGTGGCGGCCGAGCGACTGGACCGGGACGAGAATGGGAACAAGCCGTTGGGCCAGGAGTACCTGGAGATGGTCCAGGATGGCGTCATCGCCGCGCAGTACATCTTCGGTTGGCAGCTCCGACCGGAAGACGCGGTTCTCCTGGCCCCGGCCTACACATTCTTGATGCGCAACCGCCCGGTCGATTACCAGTTCTGGCTCAACGTCGGCGGACGCGGGTGGTGGGAGCGCCTCTACCAGCCGCTCACTCAACCCTACGTCCTCAACCGGCATTGGCCCCGCGACGCCGTGTGGACTGATACCGACGAGGTCGCCGCCCGGCGCTCGGCCCTTTCCAGCCTCGTCCTGGGCCTGGTCCGCCGCTGCCGCCGCCGAATCTACCTGGGCCTGAGCGAATTGGGCGAACAGGGGTATGAACAAAAAGGCCCGCTGCTCCAGGCTGTCCAGGTTGGTATATTGGTAAACTGGTAAACTGGTATATTGGTAAACTGGTAAACTGGTATATTGGTAAACTGGTGAATGGGTATGTGGGAGAGGTATTGATGCAGGTGATCAACAAGTTATCGAAATTTCCATTCCACTCAATCCTATTGAGCATTTATCCCATCATGAATTTGTTTGGCCGAAATATCGTGTATATTGCATTCGAGGACACCTTTCGATCTCTGGCATGGTCCGTCGCTCTCGTCATCGTTTTACTGCTCGGTTTTTACGTCATCTTGAAAGATTGGGAAAAAGCCGGCTCTTGTGTTTGTTGCTTGTGCTCCTGTTCTTCTCCTTTGGTCACGTCGCTCATTTAATCGAAACGTGGATGGCTCGAAGGGATATGACGTTTGACGTCTCGATACTGGTCTGGGTGTGGTTGTTTGCTTTTCTCCTGCTCACATTTGTCATTCTCCGGGTCGAGTTGCCAGAGATGAGTACCGAGTTCTTGAACGTCAGTAGCCTGGTTTTATTCATCTTTCCGTTAATAACCATCATCCCACACATTGTTGCGGATAAGGGTTACGGCCAATCTGAGCGAGACGTTCTGTCGCAAATGCGTGGCGAAGCGCAGGCCGAAGCGTCGTTGCGCGAGATGCCTGAATCTGAACCCCCAGACATCTATTACATCATTCCGGATGGATACGTGAGGTCTGATATTCTCGAGGAGTTCTATAATTATGATAATTCTTCTTTCACGAGGGCATTGGAGTAGCGGGGATTTTATATTGTCTCGTCCAGCCACTCAAATTATTTGAACACGACGTATTCGTTGAACACCGCTTTAAATTTGATCTATTTCCACGAACTCCCGACGTCGATTTTCAGAAAAGCCAGATGCAATCTGTACGTCAACTACGTCAATGATTTTCTTCGCCAGCAAGGTTACCAAATTGTGGTATTCGATTCTGGGACCAGTGACACGAATCAACAGCATGCCGATATTTTTGTATCTCCGCCATCAGAGCAATTGGCAGGGGAGGAGACGGTCAATCCCTTCGAGCGCTTGTTGTTACGAACGACACTGGGGTTACTATTTTTCGAAAGAGAGTCCCTCGCCGAGAGACCTGGCGACGGCGTAATTGCGTCGGCGAATCGCGAGCTTGATGTGCGTCGAGCGCGCATCGAACACGCGTTCACCCATCTTCCGGATTACGCAGACCAGGAAGGGCGTTATTTTTTGTTCGCCCACATTTACCTGCCCCATTTTCCATTCCTGTACGGCCCAGATGGAGAGGCGTTACCCTATCACGAGAATGTCAATCTATATTGGTATCAAGTCGAACCAGAGAACTATGTTGAGTATTACACCTATCAAATTGACTACTTGAACCAGGCGATACTCGACACAGTTGATGCCATATTGGAAAAATCAGAAAAGCCTGTCGTCATTATTTTGCAATCGGATCACGGCGACGAAAAATACCTGGGTTGGCATGCGCCGAGCACTCAAGGGGTAAACGTTCGCTCCGCCGCTTTCAGCGCAATTTATTTTTCAGATCACGTGTATGATGCACTCTATCCCACGATGACGACGGTCAATACGTTCAGAGTGACGTTGAACCATTGGTTTGGCACGCAATATCCATTACTCCCAGATAAAGTCTTTTTTCACGAACATACCGCCTTGACGTCTTTCAACACAAAGCCGAAGTTTGTTGACAGTTGTGCACAATTCAACATATGCTTGCCCGCTCATCCCGATTAACCGCGACGAATTAAGTTAGTAATCAGAAACTATTTTTCACCCCGATAACCTGCCAGACCGTTAAGCGATTCACCAATATACCAACATACCAACATACCAATATACCAATATACCAACATACCAATATAC